>JANOCM010000119.1:0-4560 GCA_031412175.1 Alphaproteobacteria bacterium | reverse complement strand
CACCGGCAGCCTGTGGATCGGCGACGTCGGCCAAAGCGCCTTTGAAGAGATCGACCGCATCGGCGCCGGCACATCGGGGCAGAATTTCGGCTGGCGCCCGCTCGAAGGCACGATCCCGACGCCCGGTATCGGTGACCCCATCCCGCCGGGCACGACGGCGCCGGTGTTCGCCTATGGCCGCAGCCAGGGCCAGTCGGTCATCGGCGGCTATGTGTTCCGCGGCCTGCGCGGGTTGGTCGGGCTTGACGATCGTTATGTCTTTGGTGATTTCGTCTCGGGCAAGCTTTGGTCGATCAACCAGGACGGCACCGGCCTCGAGGACCTGACCAGCCTGTTGACGCCCTTCGGCCGCGTCAACATCGCGTCGTTCGGGGAGGATGCCAACCGCAACCTTTACATCCTTGGCTATGACGGCCGCATCTTCCGGCTTGGCGGCACGCGGTCGTCGCTGTCGGCGGGCGCCTTTGCCGTGGCAGCGTCGGCGCCAGAGCCGGGCAGCTGGGCGATGCTGGTCGCGGGCTTCGGCCTGACCGGCGCGGTGCTGCGCCGCCGGTCGGGTCAACGCCGCAACAGTGGAAAGACCGCGAACGCCAGTTGCCCGGCGAGGCCGAGCTGTTCGGCGACGCCGCGGTAGCTGGCCCAATGCTGCTGCGGTGTGCGGCCGAACAGCCACACGGCCATCGCTAGTTCGGCGACCATCAGCACGCCGAACGCCACCGCGCCCATCGCCAGTCGTGGTGCAGGGCGCGGCGGCACGGCGCAGCGCCGGATCAGCGCGCCGCAGATCGGCCAAGCCAGCGCCAGCATCACCAGTAGTTCGACCAGCACCGCCGCCAGCGCGCCGATGCGCGGGATGATGACCAGCACGCGCAAGGTGCCGAGCGCAAAGCCGATGGCGAAGACGGCGAGGAAGTACAGCAGCCCGGCAGTGATCGCGCGTGTCATTCGCGTCTCCCTCGGGGGTTGCAGCCGGGCCGGTGCTGGCACAATGTCATGTTTTCGCAATTGCCGCGCGGGTTGCCTCGATGCCCTGGTTGTTCACCCTGGTGCTTGCCGTCCATGTCGGCGCTGGCATCGTGGCGCTGACCAGCTTTTGGGGCGCGGTGGCGACGCGCAAGGGCGGCACTGCGCACCGGCGCTGGGGGGCCGTGTTCACCAGCGCCATCTATGCCGCAAGCGTCATGGCGCTCGGCATGGGGCTGCTGTCGCTGCGCTGGCCGCTGGCGATGCACAAGGGGCTGACCGACGAGGCGCTGTATCGCGGGCTGTTCGGTTGGATGATGCTTTATCTCGGCCTGCTGACGATGAGCATGACACGCTATGGCCTGAAAATGGTCGCCAACAAGCGCGATCACCCGGCCAACCGCCACTGGACGATGGTGGCGCTGCAGGTTGCGGTGCTGGTCGCGGCGGTCAACTGCGCCGTCCATGGCGTTCTGCTGCGCCAGCCACTGATGATCGGCGTGTCGATCATCGGCTTCGGCACGACGCTGACCTACCTGTGGTACATGTTCCGCCCCCACCCCGCGCGCGGCGACTATATCGGCGAGCATCTCAAGGCGATGGTGGCGACGGGCATCGCCGCCTACACCGCCTTCCTGTCGGTCGGGCTGGTCGAGATGTTCCCGGCGCACGCCTTCAATCCGGCGATCTGGGCGGTGCCGACAATCGCCGGCATGGCGATCATCGTGCATTTTCTGCGCCAGCAGCGCGGCGACCAGGCCGTGAAACTGTCGGCATAGTTTACACACAACGCCCCGTCGCAACAGCTGGCTGCAAGCATTGCAGCGGGTTAGCGGCTTGGCGCGATTCTTGCTTTGTTAACTTTATCGCGTATCCGCTTTTGGGGACACAGACATGACCTTCACCAAAATACTTGCCGCCGGCCTGTTGCTTGCCGCCGCCTCAGGCGCGCAGGCCGTGACCGTGACCTGGGCCTCGTTGACCGCCCAGCCCAACGCGACGACCGTGACCGGCACCGTCGACGGTGTCGGCCTGACCTATTCGGGCAGCGTCAATTTCAGCCAGCTCAACAATGCCGGCACCGATTACTGGATCGACCTCGGCTACACGCAGGGCCTCGTCAACCGGCCGGTCGGCACCGACCTGATCTCGCTCAATGACGGTGGCCTGAAGACCATCACCTTTGCGGCGCCGGTCACCGATGTGTATCTGGCCTTCACCAGCTGGAACGGCGTCGATGTGACCTTCAGCGCACCGTTCACCGTCGTCAGCCAGGGCGCCGGTTTCTGGGGCAACGGCACGTTCGGCGTCAACGGCCCCAGCGACGGCTTCTTCGGCAATGGCGAAGTCCATGGCGTGCTCAAGTTCGCCGGCACCTTCACCTCGCTCAGCTTCACCGACACCTCGGAAAATTGGCATGGCTTCACCGTCGGCGTCGGCACCGGTGTCGTGCCGGAACCGCAGAGCTGGGCGATGCTGATCGCCGGCTTCGGCCTCGTCGGTGCCACGATGCGCCGCCGCCGCAGCGTCGCGGCCTGAACCAATCTGATATGGCATCGCGGCCGCAGCGGGACATCCCGCCGCGGCCGCGGTCGTATCAATCGTCTAAAATCGCCCGGGCGATATCGTCGAGCAACGGCTCGACATTGGTCAGGAACGGCCGTTCCGCCGCGACGATCGCGGCAAAGGCGCGGCGTTTCAGCACCGCCAGCCGCGCCGGCGGCAGCATCGCCGCATCGGGCAATGCCGAACAGACGATGTCGATCATCCGCTCGGCACCGTGCAGCCGGCCCCACAGATAGTCGTGCTCGCGATAGGTGCGGCTGAAAAACGCGCCAAAGGCGTTGAACTGCGAACCCTTCAGCGCGCCGCCCCCGACCGCGCGCAGCGACAAGGCATCCTCGGGCGACAGGCGATCGACCTTGATCTCGTCGAATTCATCGATGCCATCACCCTGCAGCAGCGGCAGCATGGCGATGTCGAAGAACGGAAAGCCGAGATAGGCGCTGAGCAGCAGCCGCCGCAGCGCGCGCGGCCAGGCGCCGGCGAACAGCTCGACCAGGCCTTCATCGCTGTCGCTATCGAGCGCTTTCAGATCGAGCGCCACGGCCAGCGCATCCAACGCCGCGGCCGGGTCGGCGAGCACCGCGGCGGCAGCCTCGCGCACCGGCGCACCGAAAAATGTCGATTGGCGCCGCTGCAGGTGCGGGCTCAGAATGGCATAAAGCCCAGTCTTGATCGCTTCGAGCGCGTGGCGCGTGGCATCGTCGATGCTCGTACCGGCCAACGCATTGACCCGGCGGATCAGGAACCGCAGCCGCCGCACCCGGAATTCGAGATCGAAATTCCGCAAAAACCCGACATAATCCGACGCTGCGCCGCCGCGCGCCATCGCCTGCGCCGGCATGTCCAGCCCGCGCGCCCGGACATTGCGCCATACCACGCCGCGCACCGCCTCGAGCGGCTGTCCGCCCAGCGCCGCCAGCCGTGCCGCCTGCGCCTCGACGATCTGCGCCATCTTCAGTTGGCCATAGCCGGCATAGGCATAGCCGGCCTCGCGCGCCGCCTGGCTTTGGGCCCGCGACCGCCATTCGGCGAGCCGCTCGCGCTTCGGCCGGAACATGAAGACGCGCAGGCCGACGGCGCGTTCGATCGCGGCATCGACCTCCGGCGTCATGCCATCGACGACATAGCGCAACCGCCGCACCCGCGCCGACAGCGCATCGATGGCGGCGAGATTGTCGTTGATCGGCTGCTGCCGCGGAATATCCGCAAGGCTGCGCAGCACGGTGGCAAAAAAGCCGGGCAGCACCGGTGAATCCGCCGGCTGGTCGCTGTGCATGCCGGGTTTGGGATCGACATAGACAAAGCGGCGATCGACCTCGCGGTGCGCCGGGCGACGGGCCAGCGCCTCGATCGCCGGCCCGAACGGCCGGTTGTTGAGCACGGCACCGTCGATTAGCGTTGCGGTATCGGGCGAGGTGCGCCCGGGGAAGATGCGCGCCAGGAACGCCGCCCGCCCCGGCCAGCCGGTGCCGCGCGCCGCGACGACGCGATCGACCTCCCCCACGCGCGCCGGCGGAAAGGCGCCGGGAAACGACGCGGTGGCGCGCGCGGCAAACACCAGTTCCGGCACCTCCGCCAGATGTCGGGTGCCATCGGCGCGCGGCCCGGCGTCGGTGAAGCCGATGACCAGCCGGTGTTCGTTCTCGACGATGACCGGCGGTGAATGCAGGTGCAGTTTTTCGGGCGCGCCGTGATAGTCGGTAACGGTGACGAACAGGTCGAGCGGTTGCAGCGGCGGAATCAAAGCCGCCGTCCGCGTGCCGGCCGCCATCGCGACCAGCGCGTCGTGGAGCATCGCCGTGAAAATCTCGCCCGAAAACGGCGGCTTGAACCAGCGTGATCGCATCAGCCGCGACAGTTTCCCCGACACTTCGGCGCGCGCCCCCGGCTCCTGCATGTCATCCATGACAAGGCCCTTGTTGCGCGCCCACCAGATCAGCGGCGACGCCCACCATTTCGAAAAGCGTGTCGAGGCGCCCTCGGGTTCGAGCAATTTGTCACTGTCGGCGCCGGCCAGCCACAGGTCGCGCA
>JANOCM010000118.1:0-10323 GCA_031412175.1 Alphaproteobacteria bacterium | reverse complement strand
CAAGCCCGATCAGCCCAGCCCCGGCCAACTTGGCCCCCGCCAGCGAACCGCCGGTCGAATAGCCGGCATGGCCGCCACCGCCGATGACGCGCGGCTGATGGGGGCCGCGCTGGCGCTGGCGCAGCGCGGCGTCGGCAACACCGGGCTGAACCCGCCGGTCGGCTGCGTGCTGGTGCGCGCTGGCCGCATCGTCGGCCGCGGCCACACCCAACCCGGCGGCCGCCCGCACGCCGAGGCCATGGCGCTGGCGCAAGCCGGTGACGCGGCGCGCGGCGCGACCGCCTATGTCACGCTGGAGCCGTGCGCACACCAGAGCCAGCGCGGTCCGGCCTGCGCCGATGGCCTGGTTGCCGCCGGCGTGGCGCGTGTCGTCATCGCTGCCGGCGACCCCGATCCGCGCACCGATGGCGCCGGGATTGCGCGGCTGCGTGCTGCGGGGATCGCGGTCGCCGAGGGCGTGCGCACCGCCGAGGCCGAGGCGGTGATGGCCGGCTTTTTCACCCGGCTGCGCCACGGTCGGCCGCACATCACGCTGAAGCTCGCGGTGTCGCTCGATGGCTCGGTGGCGCTGGCGTCGGGGATCAGCAAGTGGATCACCGGGGACCGCGCCCGCGCCCATGCCCATCTTGAACGCGCGCGCGCCGACATGATCCTGGTTGGCCGCGGGACGCTCGACGCAGACAATCCGACACTCGATGTCAGACTGTCTGGGCTGGAGTCGCGATCACCGGTGGTGGCGGTGATGAGCGCCAGCAACAGCCTGGCGGTGGAGATTCGCCGCCTCGCCGATCCGGCGGCGCTGGCGGCCGTCACTGACGCCAATCTCGTGCTCGCCGAGGGCGGTGCCGGGCTGGCGACGAGCCTGATAGCCGCCGACCTCGTCGATCGGCTGCTGTTGTATCGCGCGCCGATCCTGATCGGTGGCCGGCCGGCATTGTCGGCGATCGGCCTCGCCGATCTCGCGCCGGCGCACGGCCGCTGGCAGGCCGGCCCGATCATCGATCTCGCGCCTGACAGGCTTGAGACCTACACCCGCATCCGATAGGGCCAATCCCATGTTCACCGGCATCATTACCGACATCGGCACCATCACCAGCGTGGAGCAGCGCGGTGACCTGCGCGTCAACATCGCCACCGGCAATCCGACCGGGGGCGTCGCCATCGGGGCGTCGATCAGTTGCTCGGGAGTGTGCCTTACCGTTGTCGCGCGCGCCGGCAATGATTTCAGCGTCGATGTGTCGGGCGAAACGCAAAGTCGCACCGCCGCCGGCCAATGGGTTGCCGGCCGCCGCCTCAACCTCGAACGCGCGCTGAAGGTCGGCGACGAACTCGGCGGCCATATCGTCACCGGTCATGTCGATGCGGTCGGCCGCGTCACGACGGTCGAACCGGTCGGTGATTCGACGCGGATCACCATCGCGGTACCCGCCACGCTCGCCGCCTTCGTCGCCCCCAAGGGTTCGATCGCCGTCGACGGCGTGTCGTTGACTGTCAACACCGTCACCGATCAGCCCGACGGCAGCGCCTGGTTCACCGTCAACGTCATCCCGCACACGGCACAATGGACGACATTCGGCGGCATCACTGCCGGCAGCGACGTCAACATCGAGATCGACACCCTCGCGCGCTATCTGGCGCGGATGCAGGCGCGGCCGCTTTAGGCAATTTCGTTCGGGTTGTGTGACGACCGTCACGCACAGTGACTAGAAGATCGCCTTAGCTTCCTCCTTGTTCCGGACAAGGAGGTTGTGATGTCAAACACGCTCTATAGTTTTTTTGGTGCTACCTCGGTTGTTGACTGTTTTGTCGAACTCGATGGCACCGCCACCGGCGCATTCGCTGTTGAGGCCATAAATCAAGCTGCGGCGAACCAGTGGCTCAGTAAGCTCGACGGCAATCTCCAACACGCTGCCAAGCATCGCTTTCGGGTCGATCAGCCCGATAGCGGCGCGCTGATCCTTCTGAAGATTGCATGCAGCCTCGCGCCCGATGACGGAGCAGATGTGTTCGTGCTGGCAAAAGAGGGCGCTACCAAGCTGAAGTGCATGGACGGTGCCGGTTCCCTCGTCGCGCAGAGCGCTCGCGGTGTGAAGGTCGGACAGGTCTTTCGCGGCACGACCGGCATCTTCCTGCTGCGGGTGATCAAATGAGCCGCCCCGCAATCATCGCGATCGCCGTCTTGTCGCTGGCGACAGCGGCCACGGCCGGCGAAACCGTCACCCTGCTGGAGAAAACTGGCGGCAACACTGATATCTTTAGCTATGATTTCGGCCCGCCAAAGTCGCCGGCAATGACACTTCTCGGTCTCGACGCCGACGCTTCGCCGCCATCGACCAGCCTCAAGGCGTTCGTCGTCTCCGCGTCCAACCTTTTCAACGGTGGGGGTGCATCCGCGGCCATCGACATTGCTCCTGCGGCGCTTTTTGGTGGTACAAGCAACTTCGACGATTACAGTGACGGCAGTTACGCCTACCGACTGCTCCGCCGAACACGTCTCGGCCTCGCTGCTATTAACGGCAGCAGCGGCGATGATCCGGTCCGGTCCGGTGTCGCGTTAGGGTTGAGCGTCTCACTGCTCGACAGTTCCGATCCCTTGCGGGCGAAGCAGAACGGTACCGAGAACGGCAACTTGCAAACCTTAAAGGCATGTATTTTGCCTTTCTTGCAAGAGCAGACAGCGCTATTGGAAACGACAGAATTTTACCGGGCCGCCGTTGCGAAAGACGCTGATGTCGCGCAACGCACCACGGACGCAACTGCGGCGATTGATACTCTCGGAAGGACCGGCAAAGCCAAGAGCGCATCGTTAGCGGCGCAGATCACCGGGTACAATGATGCGCTTCAGCAGCTTGCTTTCAAGGATGCGAGCGGCAATACGCGTACTCCTCCAGAGTTCAAGCCACTGCCTGCTGATGCCTCACAGGCGGTCGTCGATACCAGTCGTGATGCTCTGGCTGCATACGCCTCCGCATCCCTCACCAAACCGCTCGCCGCCCAGGCGGCCGCTTTCGACAAGCGCGCCGATGTCCGTGAAGTTCAATCCAAGATCGAGGACTGTGCCAAGCGCGCCAGCCTGGTTGCCAGCTATGGCGCTGATCTCGACATCGGTGCCGGAACATTCTGGCGTGGCAAGCCGGGACAGCTTTCGGAATTGAAAAATGGCGGTGGCGCGCTTTGGGCATCACTGCAGGTGCCGCTATCCGACATTCGTGCCGAGGCTGCCAAGGGCAAGATCGGATCGGTCTGGATGCTGGCTGCATCGGGCCGCTATGGCTGGCGGGAAACGATCGCCACCGGCGACAAGGTCACGCCTGATATCCGTGCCGACACACTGAACGCCTGGGCCGGCATCGAGCGACGGTCGGAATCACTGCTGCTCGCCGCACGCTACGGATATCAGCAGGTGCGCGCCAACGATGCGATCGGCCGCTTCTATAATCGCAGCGGCGACCGCTTCCTGTTTCAGGGCCAGATGCGCCTTGGCAGCGAATCGCCGCTTTGGCTGGGGCTGACCTATGGCAACGCCGGTGGCACCGTTGATACCTACAACGCCAAGCGGCTGCTGGTAACATTGGCCTTCTCGCCGCCCAAGCCCGAGAACATTACCAATATCAAGGATTGACACCAGAATGTGATGGCGTATGCCGGTTCTCACATTCATATGTGAGAACCGGCATGAGTGACATCCTCATCGAACGCCTCCGCGCTCTCGTCGCCGACGGCAGCGAGACGAAATCCGGCCTTGCCCGTGCCGCGGGTTTGCACGCCAATTCATTGC
Source organism: Alphaproteobacteria bacterium (assembly GCA_031412175.1). Taxonomy (GTDB): domain Bacteria; phylum Pseudomonadota; class Alphaproteobacteria; order Sphingomonadales; family Sphingomonadaceae; genus Sandarakinorhabdus. The sequence continues at coordinate 6,545 of JANOCM010000118.1, read as the reverse complement.
GCAATCTTGACGAGGCCGACTGGAACCCGACCAGCGAGACCTTGCGCAAGCTGGAAAATTACCTCCGCGATCGCGCCACCGGCCCGGCGCTGGCTTCGGTCGAGGAGATCATCAACGAGGCCAAGAACGGCCGGATGTTCATCCTCGTCGACGACGAGGACCGCGAGAACGAGGGCGACCTCGTCATTCCGGCGCAGATGGCGACGCCCGATGCGGTCAATTTCATGGCGCGCCACGGCCGCGGGCTGATCTGCCTCACCTTGTCGTCCGACCGGGTGCGCACGCTCGGGCTGCCGCTGATGGCGCAGCACAACGGCACCCGCCATTCGACAGCCTTCACCGTGTCGATCGAGGCGCGCGACGGCGTCACCACGGGGATTTCCGCCGCCGATCGCGCCCGCACCATCGCCGTTGCCGTCGATGCGTCGAAGGGCCCGGAGCATATCGTGTCGCCCGGTCATGTCTTTCCGCTCGTCGCGCGCGACGGCGGCGTGCTCGTCCGCGCCGGCCATACCGAGGCTTCGGTCGATGTTGCGCGGCTGGCGGGGCTCAACCCGTCGGGTGTCATCTGCGAGATCATGAACGACGACGGCGAGATGGCGCGGCTGCCAGAACTGATCGTCTTCGCGCGCCAGCATGGCCTCAAGATCGGCACCATCCAGGACCTGATCGCCTATCGCCACGCCCATGACCGGCTGGTCAAGCTGGTCGCCGAGACCGAGATCGACAGCTGGCACGGCGGCCGCTGGAGCGCCAAGACCTATGCCAACACCGCCGAATATGGCGAGCACATGGTGCTGCAGAAGGGCCGCGTCGAAGCCGGCAAGCCGACGCTCGTCCGCGTCCACACCATGTCGATGTTCGCCGACCTGTTTGCCGAATCGAACGACCGCGCCGGGCAATTGACCCGCGCCATGGACGTCATCGGCCAGGAAGGCGCCGGCATCATCGTCATCATCCGCGATTCGTCGCCGACGGCAATTTCGACGCAGATGAAGGCCAAGGGCGAGGGCCAGCCGTTCCAGCTGCGCGATTACGGCATCGGTGCGCAGATCCTCAGCGATCTTGGCGTGTCCGACATGATCCTGCTGACCAACCAGCACCGCAACATCGTCGGCATCCAGGGTTATGGCCTGAATGTCGTCGGCGAGCGGGCGATTCCGCCGCATCCGCAGGCGATCGCCGCCGCGGCGTAATCGCCCCCCTCCCGCCTGCGGGAGGGGAGCAGAAAGATCTTCATGACCAAGCTCCTGATCGTCGAAGCCCGCTTCTATACCGCCATTGCCGACGCAGCGCTGGCGGGCGCCACTGCCGCGCTGCAGGCCGCCGGGGCGACCTGGAACGTGCTGACCGTGCCCGGCGCGCTCGAGATTCCGGCCGCCATCGCCTTTGCCGATGCCAGCGGCGATTATGACGGCTATGTCGCGCTCGGCTGTGTCATCCGCGGCGAGACCTATCATTTCGAGGTGGTCGCCGGCGAAAGCGCGCGGGCGATCATGGCGCTGACACTCGACGGGCTGGCGATCGGCAACGGCATATTGACGGTCGAGAACGAGGCGCAGGCCTGGGCGCGGGCGCGGCAGACCGAAAAGGACAAGGGCGGCGAGGCGGCCAAGGCGGCGCTGGCGATGATCGCGGTGAAGGCGAAATACGCCTGATCGCGCGCCGATCGCGGCTTGCCAGACGCCGCGCCGCACCCGACAACACCGCGATGGTGGCACGATGGTAATGGGCAGCGGCGGCGGCGATCGGAGTGACGACGGCAATGCGCCGCGGCTGCCGGCGGTGATGGCGGCGGGCATGGGCTCGTCGGCGTCGGCGACCGACCGGCTGTTGCGGCTGGCCACTGCCGTCGCCACCGTTGCCACGCTGTTCCTCGCCAAGACCGTGCTGGTGCCGATCACGCTGGCCATCCTGTTGTCGTTCGTGCTGGCACCGGTGGTCAACGCGCTGCTGCGGCTGCGCCTGCCGCGGGCGCTGGCGGTCGGGCTGACAGTCGCCATGGCGCTGGGGCTGATCGGCGGCCTGGGCGTCATCGTCTTCGGCCAGGCGAGCAACCTTGCCGACGATGCGCCGCGTTATGCCCGCACCATCGAAGCCAAGATCGAATCGGTGCGCGACTATGCGACGGCACAAAGCGCAGCATTCTCGCGCGAATTCGATCGTGCCCGGCCCGCCGGCGCCCGCCGCGCCGATCGCAACCGCATCGCCACCGCCGCGCCGAAGGCGGCCGGGGCCGCGCCGGTGCCGGTCGAGGTCCACCAGCCCGATCCGACGCCGCTCGCGCTGGCGAGCGCTGTGCTGGCGCCGATCCTCGGGCCGCTCGAACTGACCGTCATCGTCATGGTCATCACCACCTTCATCCTGTTCGAACGCGAGGATCTGCGCGACCGTTTCATCCGCGTCTTCGGCTCGTCGGACCTGCATCGCACCACTTTGGCGATGGACGACGCCGGCGCCCGGCTCAGCCGCTATTTCCTCGCCCAGCTGGCGGTGAACACGGCGTTCGGCATCATCATCTGGGCCGGGTTATGGTTCATCGGCATCCCGTCGGCCGGGCTGTGGGCGATCCTGGCCGGACTGTTGCGCTTCGTGCCCTATATCGGCCCGGTGCTCGGGGCGATTCCGCCGCTGGCGCTGGGTGCGGCAATCGTTCCCGACTGGTCGCTTGCCGGCCATGTCGCGCTGCTGTTCCTGATCGTCGAGCCCATCATCGGCTATGTCGTCGAGCCGCTACTTTATGGCCGGTCAACCGGATTGTCGCCGATATCGGTGCTGGTCGCGGCGCTGTTCTGGACGTGGATCTGGGGCCCCGTTGGCCTGGTGCTGTCGACACCGCTGACATTGTGCCTCGTCGTCCTCGGCCGATACGTCGAATCGCTCGCCTTCCTCGACGTGCTGCTCGGCGACCGGCCGCCGCTGACGCCGCTGGAAATGTTCTACCAGCGCATATTGGGCAGCAACCCTGAGGACGCGCTCGACCTCGCCGAACAGCTGATCGAAGACCAGCCGCTGCGCGAATTCTATGATCGCACGGCGCGCGCGACGTTGCTGCTCGCCGCCGCCGATGTGCGGCGCGGTGCCATGGCGCCCGACAAGGCGCAGCATATCGCCGATGCGACGCTGGCGATGGTCGAATATTTCCAGGATCACGACATCGCGCCGCCACCGCCCGGCGCCCGGCCGCCGGCGGAATGGGGGCGCCCCGGCGCGGTCGTCTGCATCGCCGGGCGCGGCACCTTCGATGTCGCGGTCGCGGCGATGGCAACGCAGTTGCTGGGACGGCGCGGTTTCGGCGCCGTGCACATCACCGCGACCGATCCGGCGCAGCTGGCCGGCAGCGATGGCGCGCTGGCAACCGCGGGCATCATCTGCCTGGTTCACCTCAGCCTGTCGGGCAATCCGGCGCATCTGCGGCTGCTCGCCAGGCGCGTGGCGGCGCTGGCGCCCGGCGTGCCGATCGTCATCGGCTGCTGGCACGGCGACGAGGCGCGGCAGGCCGAAGCGCTTGGCGCGGCGCGCAACGTCGACAGCCTGACCGAGATGGTCGCGGCCTGCGTCACCATCGCCACGGCCGACGCGCCGGCCGAGCCGGCACCGCCGCTGGCGACCAGCCCGGTGGCATGAGCCGGTTTCGCCTGGCCGATTTCCTGCCGTACCAGCTGTCGGTGGCCAGCAACGCCGTGTCGCGCGCCGTGGCGCTGGGCACCGGCTATGAAAGCCGTTTTGGCCTGACCGCGGCGGAATGGCGGGTGCTGGCGGCGGTGACGGCAGCGGGCCAGCCGACGCAGGTCGAGCTTGGCGAGGCCACCGGCATGGAAAAGATGACGATCAGCCGCGCCGTCGCCGGCCTAACCAGCCGCCGGCTGATCGACCGGGCGCGCGATACCGGCGACCGCCGCACCCTGCGCCTGGCCCCCACCGCCGAGGGGCGGCGCATCCATGACATCGTCGCGCCACAGGCGCTGAAGGTGGAGGAGCGGCTGCTCGCGGCGCTGTCGCCGGGGGAGGCCGAGGCGCTGCGCGCGGCGCTGGCGCAGCTGCGCAAAGCTTGTGAAGAACCGTAACATCTGTTACGAATGACGCATCATCCGTGGGAGGATTCGCCATGAACGCCGCTGTTGCCGCCGCCGCCAAGACCGCACCGCGCCCGAATGACCTGGGCCTCGACGGCTTCGAATTCGTCGAGTTCACCAGCCCCGAGCCCGAAGCGCTGGCCGGGCTGTTCGTGGCGATGGGTTTCACCCATGTCGCGACGCACAAGTCGAAGAACGTCCGCCGCTATGCGCAAGGCGGCATCAATTTCCTGCTCAACATGGAAACCGCCGGCCAGGTGGCGGAATTCCGCAACGCCCATGGCCCGTCGGCCAATGCGATGGCGTTTCGCGTGGCCGACGCCAGCGCCGCCTTTGCCGAGGCGGTGAAGCGCGGCGCGACGCCGGTGCACGGGCCGGTCGGGCCGATGGAACTCAACATCCCGGCGATCGAGGGCATCGGCGGATCGAACCTCTATCTCGTCGACAAGGCCGGCGAGCACGAGATCTACGACATCGATTTCCGCCCCGTTCCCGGCGCCACGCCCGACGACAATAGCGTCGGGCTGCACACGCTCGATCACCTGACCCACAATGTGAACCGCGGGCGCATGGCGCATTGGGCCGAATTCTACGAACGCATCTTCAATTTCCGCGAGATCCGCTATTTCGACATCGAGGGGCAATCGACCGGCCTGTTTTCCAAGGCGATGACCGCGCCCGACGACAAGATCCGCATCCCGCTCAACGAAAGCCAGGACGAGCACAGCCAGATCGAGGAGTTCCTGCGCGCCTACAAGGGCGAAGGCATCCAGCATATCGCGCTGGCGACCGACAATATCTTCGATACCGTGGACCGGCTTCGGGCGAACGGCATCCGCTTCCAGGACACGATCGAGACCTATTTCGACCTGATCGACACGCGCCTGCCCGGCCACGGCCACGACATCGAGGAAATGCGCAAGCGCCGCATCCTGATCGACGGCGCCCCCGAAACCGGCGGCGGCATCCTGCTGCAGATCTTCACCGAGAACATGGTCGGGCCGATCTTCTTTGAGATCATCCAGCGCAAGGGCAACGACGGCTTCGGCGAGGGCAATTTCAAGGCGCTGTTCGAGAGTTTGGAGCTCGACCAGGTGCGGCGGGGCGTCATTCCCGGCAAGGCTTGAACGGCTCCCCTCCCGCTTGCGGGAGGGGCTGGGGGTGGGGGAGTGCCAACCATGAGCACAAGCAAAGTCGCACCACGCATCCTGCCCGCGTTGCAACGCGAGCGGGCCAGGACCCTGCGCAGCGAAGCGACCCCGGCCGAGCGGCTGATGTGGTCGCGCCTGCGTGCCAGCAGTCTCGAAGGCCACAAGTTCAGCCGGCAGATCACAGTTGGGCCGTTCATCTGCGATCTGGTTTGTCGCAAGGCGCGCCTCGTCGTGGAGTTGGACGGCAGCCAGCACGGCGACGAGAATGACCTGCGGCGGACGCGGTTTCTGGAGGCACCGGGCTATTCCGTCCTGCGATTCTGGAACCATCAGGTGCTTCAGGATGTGGATTCAGTGCTGTTAACTATTCTCGCGAGACTGGCTGAGCTTGGGACTCCCCCACCCCCGGCCCCTCCCGCAAGCGGGAGGGGAGCAGAAAAGTGCTGACCGGATTCGGCAATCATTTCGCCACGGAAGCCGTGCTCGGTGCGCTGCCCATCGGCCGCAACAGCCCGCAGCGGCCGGCCTTCGGCCTTTACGCCGAACAGCTCAGCGGCTCCGCCTTCACTGCGCCACGCGCCGAAAATCGCCGCTCGTGGCTCTACCGCCTGCGCCCCTCGGCGAACCATGGCGCCTTCACGCTGGCGTTCGACCCGGCCGGTAACCGCACCCTGCCCGCCAGCCCCAACCGGCTGCGCTGGGACCCGCGGCCGATCCCCGACGCCCCGGCGAATTTCCACGATTCGATCATGCCGATCCTGTGGAACGGCGACCCCGAAGCGCTGTCGGGCGTCACCCTGTCGACCTATGCCGCGACGGCAAGCATGGGCAACCAGGCGTTTTTCTCCGCCGACGGCGAGATGCTGATCATCCCCGAGCACGGCCGGCTGCGCATCGTCACCGAACTCGGCATCATCGACCTCGCACCGCTCGAGATCGCCGTCATTCCGCGCGGGGTTCGCTATCGCGTCGAGCTGCCCGATGGCGCGGCGCGCGGCTATATCACCGAAAACCATGGCGCCCCCTTCCGCCTGCCCGACCTTGGCCCGATCGGATCGAACGGCCTCGCCAATCCGCGCGATTTCGAAAGCCCCGAAGCCTGGTTCGAAGACCGCGACGAACCCTTCGAACTGATCCAGAAATTCGGCGGCAAGCTGTGGACCACCACCCTTGCCCATTCGCCGTTCGATGTCGTCGCCTGGCACGGCAACCTCGCGCCGGTGAAATACGACCTGCGCCGCTTCAACACCCTCGGCACGGTCAGCTATGATCACCCCGACCCGTCGATCTTCACCGTGCTGACCAGCCCCAGCGACAC
>JANOCM010000117.1:0-2072 GCA_031412175.1 Alphaproteobacteria bacterium | reverse complement strand
ACGATCGGCGCGAGCAGGAACAGCCGCGTGCCCTCGGGCAGCGCCATGACGCGATCGACCATCTGGCTGACCGTCTGTGCGGTGATGGGGAGCCCGGTGGCGGGGCTGTACGGCACCCCGACGCGCGCCCACAGCAGGCGCATGTAATCGTAGATCTCGGTCACCGTCGCGACGGTGGAGCGCGGGTTCTTGCTCGTGGTCTTCTGCTCGATGCTGATTGCCGGGCTCAGCCCCTCGATATGGTCGACATCGGGCTTCGACATCAGCTCGAGGAACTGGCGCGCATAGGCCGACAGCGATTCGACATAGCGGCGCTGGCCCTCGGCATAGATGGTATCGAAGGCAAGGCTCGATTTGCCGCTGCCCGACAGGCCGGTGATGACGGTCAGGCTGTTCTTGGGCAGGTCGACATCGACGCCCTTGAGGTTGTGTTCGCGCGCGCCGCGCACCTGGATGTGGGTCAGCATATCGTAGTTTGTTCCAGATTTGTTCACGGCGCGCAAGTGGCGGCGAGGCGCATCAGATAGGGGCGCGGGTGCGGCGCGGCAATGTGGCGAAAAGCACAAATGGGGGCAGCGCCGCCAGTCCCGGCGGAAGGAGCCGATCCTGGCAGCGCTGCGTCCGACGGCTGGCTGGTGGTCAACCAGTCATCGAAAGACAATGGGGAGCGGCAGGCCGGACGGCGCGGAGGGTCGTTCCACGCGGCCGGCGGGTGCCGTTCCGTATGCGTCTGGCCTGGCCGGGGCGGCATGGTGGGTCTGACCATGCCGTCATCGAGCCGGGCGCATGGCGGGCGGGTGGCCAATGGGGACGCGGTGGGTCTGACCACGCCGTCGGCGGCTGCCGTTCCGTCATGTTGCGGGGCGTCGCCTGGCCGGTGCGGTGGGTCTGACCACGCCGGCCGGGGATCTTGCCCCGTTCGTCAATCGTGCCCGGTGTTGGTCGGGCTCGTCAGTATCCCGGCGACGCGGCGTTGCGGTGGGTCTGACCACAGCGCCGGCGCGGCCGGTCGATCAGGTGTTGCGGCGAAATCTCCCTTCGAGCCAGGTGCCGGCCGCCAGCGCGACGAACACCGGGTAGGTCCAGAACAGCAGCGCGACGTAATATGCCCAGGCGAAATCGCCGGCCTGGGGGATGCTGGCGAAGTGGACCATCGTGCCGACCAACTGGAAGGCAGCGGCCCACATCGGCCAGAACCGGTCACTGCGCAGGGCGAGCACCAAAAGCCCCCCGAAAACAGCGATATCGACAATCAGTACCCCGCCTTCAGTGTGCGCATAGCTGCCATCGGTGACGAGGTTGGATGCCACCACGGCAAGCGCGAAGCCGATTGCCGTGAAGCGTTCGTCACTGCCACCCCAGCGCCATGCGACGCCGCAGCAGAACAGCACGAATGCCATCGACAGAATTTGCAAGACCATGTCGGTCTCCTCTCACCACAATAGCGATGGCCGGCCGCCCAGGCTCCAAGGGAGCAGTGGCGGCCGGCGCGGCACGGGTTCAGGCGACGGCGGACAGGCCGCGGAAGGCGACTTCGGGGCTGGTGAATTCGGCCTTGTTGCAATAGGTGACATCGCCGAGCGCGACTTCGCCGAGGCCCATGTCGACCTGCGCGGCGCGCATCGCCTTGTGGGTGCGCAGGATGTTGGTGCGGGCCTTGACCAGCTGCTGGCAGGTTTCCATCACGTGCATCAGCGATTCCTGCATGACGTGGGTGCCGACACGGGCCTGCTGGGTCGCGGCCGGCATGGTGGCGGTCAGCGTCGCAACGGCGGCGACAGCGGCATCGATGGCGCGTTCGGCGGCGATCAGCTGTTCGGCAAGCTGGTTGCCGGCGATGCGAACCGATGCATCGTTGTTGCTGTTGAGGGCCTGGACGTTCGAGGCGATCTGGACGGTCATGAGGGTAAATCCTTCCGTTCGCGCCCTGCGGCGCGGTGATGAGGCGTCCTCCCGGACGACCACCGTCCGGAAGCGCTAGGTGAGGGTTTTCAACGCTGCGATGGCACCCAGGAGGGAGCCGAACGCCATCGATGAACCAATCGCAATCAACAATATCCAACCAAGGCGAG
>JANOCM010000116.1:0-5009 GCA_031412175.1 Alphaproteobacteria bacterium | reverse complement strand
GGCGTTGATCAGATCGGCATCGATCTCGTCCTCATACGGGAACGGCCCCATGCCGAGCATGCCGTTTTCGGACTGCAGGGTGATGTCGATCCCCGGCGCGATATGGTTCGCGACCAGCGTCGGCATGCCGATGCCGAGGTTAACGTAATAGCCATCGTGCAGCTCTTTCGCCGCCCGGGCCGCCTGTTCGTCGCGATTCCAGCCGGCCATCATGCTGTCTCCCGCTGGCGAATCGTGCGTTGCTCGATGCGCTTTTCGTAATCCGCACCGACGATCAGCCGCTGCACATAGATGCCCGGCGTGTGGATATGGTCGGGATCGAGCTCGCCGGGGCCGACCAACTCCTCGACTTCGGCGATCGTCACCCTGCCGGCGGTCGCCATCATCGGATTGAAGTTGCGCGCCGTCTTCCGGTAGACGAGATTGCCATAGGGATCGGCCTTCCACGCCTTGACCAGCGCCACATCGGCGACCAGCCCCGTCTCCATGATGTACGTTTCGCCGTTGAAATCGCGGTGGTCCTTGCCCTCCGCCACCAGCGTGCCGACACCGGTTTTCGTATAAAAACCCGGGATTCCCGCCCCGCCGGCGCGGATGCGTTCGGCGAGCGTGCCCTGCGGATTGAACTCCAATTGCAGTTCACCGGCGAGATATTGGCGTTCGAACTCCTTGTTCTCGCCGACATAGCTGGCGATCATCTTGGAAATCTGCCGCGTGCCGAGCAGGATGCCGAGGCCGAAGCCATCGACGCCGGCGTTGTTCGAGATCGCGGTGATGTCCTTCGTGCCGGTATCCTTCAGCGCCGCGATCAGCTTTTCGGGGATGCCGCACAGGCCGAAGCCGCCCGACATGATCGTCATGCCATCGAAAACCACGCCGGCGAGCGCCGTCGCGGCATCGGGATAGAGCTTGTTCGGCATCGGCACGCCCCGGTTGTTGCAAGCGGGGGTTAGCGCAACCACGGCGCCGGTGCCAGTGGCGTTGCCCGCCGCAGCCGATTTTCGCGCGACCCGGTGCGGCGGCGCTGGTATCGAACCCGGCATGGATGCCATCGATCTCGCCGTCGCCGAAGCGCGCCGCTTCATCGCCTCATTGCCGACCCGCGCGGTCGGGCCGACCGGCACCGCCGCCGCCATGCTGGCGCATCTGCCCGCAGCGCTGCCGGCGACGGGTCTGGCCGCCACCGACGTGGTCCAGCGCATCGCCGCCGCGGCGCAACCGGGGCTGATGGGCAATGCCGGCGGGCGGTTTTTCGCCTGGGTGAAGGGCGGCGCGCTGCCGGCATCGCTCGCCACCGACATGATGCTGACCGGCTGGGACCAGAACGCCGTGCTGGCAGCGACCAGCCCGGCGGCCGCGGTGCTCGAAACGCTCGCCGGCGCGATGGTGCTGGAGGCGCTGCACCTGCCGCGCGACGCCAGTTTCGCCTTCGTCACCGGCTGCCAGATGGCGCATGTCACGGCATTGGCGGCGGCGCGGCACGCGGTGCTGGCGCGCGTCGGCTGGGATGTCGAGACGCGCGGGCTGTGCGGGGCGCCACCGATCCGCGTGCTTGCCAATGCGCATCGCCACGGTTCGGTCGATCGCGCGCTGCGCTTCCTGGGGCTCGGCACCGATTGCCTGGTGCCGCTGGGCGGCCCGGTGCCGGGTCGGGTGGGGCCCGAGGGGCTCCATGCTGCACTGTCGATGGCGCCCGATGCGCCGACGATCGTCGTGCTCAACGCCGGCGACCTCAATCTGGGCGAAAGCGACGACTTTGCGGCGCTGATCCCGCTGGCGCACGCCGCCAATGCCTGGGTGCATGTCGATGGCGCCTTCGGCCTGTGGCTGGCGGCAAGCCCGCGGCTCGGCCCGCTGGTGGCGGGGATCGAAGCCGCCGACAGCTGGGCGACCGATGGCCACAAATGGCTCAACACGCCTTATGACTGCGGGATCGCGATGACGCGCGACCCGGCGGCGCACCGCGCGGCGATGACATTGGCCGCCAGCTACCTGACAACCGGCGGTGAACTGCGCGATGCGATGGACTGGACACCCGAATGGTCACGCCGGGCGCGCGGCATCACGGTGCTGGCGGCGCTGCTCGAGCTGGGCCGCGACGGGCTGGCCGACCTGATCGAGCGCTGCTGCGACCATGCGCTGGCCATCCACGACGGCATTGCGGCACTGCCCGGCGCCACCAGCATTGCGCGGCCGATCATCAACCAGGGGATGATCCGGTTCCACGACCGTGCTGGGTCCAACATCACCGACGCGGTGATCGCCGCGATCAATGCGAGCGGGGAGGCGTTCTTCAGTGGCACGACCTGGACCGGCGAGCGGACGCTGCGGATCAGCGTCTGCGGGTGGATGACCAGCGACGACGATGTGGCACGGACGATCGCGGCGACGGAGGCAGCGCTGGCGGGGCTTTACTGACGCCGCAACAGCCGCGCCAGCACCGCGCCACCGGCGCCGGTGGCCGCCGAACCGACGGTGCCGAGTGCGAGCAATGACGCCGGCACGTCGCCGAACAGTACCGAAACCGCGATGCCGATGAGGGCGCAGACCCCGCCGGCGATGGCGCCGCCGCCCAAGGCCGGGGCCCAATTGCCGCGCGGCGCGGCGCGGGCGTAGAGCCAGCCGGCGAGCGCCGACAGCCCCATGCCGCCGATCGCAAAGCCGGGATCGCGCAAAACCGGCAGATAATGGCCGGCAATGACCATCGCGACCTGCAGGACGGTGCCGATGGTGGTGGCGCGAAGCAGTGCGGCGCGGTCCATGTCAGCGGCCCGGTGCGGCGGCAGGCGGGGCGGCAGGCGGGGCCTTGGCCTCGTAAACAGCCTTCATCTTGGCCAGCGACGACGCATTTCCGCTCTCGAAGAAGCGATAGAGCTTGTCCGACGCCGGATCATGGCCCCAGCCGGTCTGCGAAAGCGTGACCTTCGTGCGCGCCGGGCCGAGCGATTCATACTCGAGCACCGCGACAACCTGCTTGAACAGCTCGCGCCCCGGCAGCCCGGCGGGGGCATTGGTGTTCTGGAAGACGATCAGCCGGCCGGGCAGATAGGTGATGATGCGGTGGCGAATGTTGTCGGGGTCGCCGATGGCGTGCTTGTTGTCGTATGTCGCCTCGAGACTGCCGCCGGTCTTGAGGTCGATGGCAGCGACCGGCGCGCTCCAGCGCTGGAATTCGGTGGCGTCGGTAAAGGCTTTCCACAGGATCGGCACCGGTGCATCGATGATGACCGACTGCTGCAGGGTACGCGCGCCGTCGGGGGCGACGAAGCTGGTGTCGCTGATGGCGGGATTGGCGGCGGCGAGCAGCGCGGCGATGAGCAGGTTCATGGGTTCCTCCCCGGCGCTGCGGCTTGCAACCGGCCGAAATAGTCGCGCAGCGCGGCGACTCCGGCGTCGAAACTGTCGAGACTGCGGTGGGTGCGCGCCTGCATGACGCCGCCTTCCATGACGCTGAGAACCAGTTGCGCGAGGCCGCGGCGGTCGACATCGGCCGGCAAACGGTCGCCGGCGGCATCGAGGCAGGCCTCGACCGCCATCACCCAGGCGTCGAAATTGGCCGCCAGCAGCTCGCGGACCGGCGGATCGGGCTCGTGAATCTCGAGCGCCAGGCTGCCGATCGGGCAGCCATAGGTGCAATCGGTGATCTCGAGGAGGCCACGATAGCGGCCGAGCAGCGCGAAAATCCGCTCGACGGGGTCGGTGACGCCCTCCCACGCCGGCGCCAGCAGCATCGGGAGGATGCCGTCGAAATAGCGGCGCAGCACTTCGACGAGCACATCCTGCTTGGTCGGGAAGGCGTGGTAGAGGCTGCCGCTGTTGGCATCGGCGGCGCGTAGGATATCGGCGACGCTGGTCGAGCCGTAACCCTTCTCGCCGAACAGCTCCATGGCGGCAAAGACGATGCGATCGGCGGTGTTGGGGATGGGCGCGGACATGGGTCTTGGTGCGATTTCTCTTGATTGGTCAATCAAGAGTGCGCCGAGTTGAATGATCAGTCAAGAGGATCTGCGCAAGTGTCCGCCCAGCACCCCTCACCGCACTGGGCCCGAGCCTGTTGTCAGGCTCGGGCCGCATGCAGCACTACGAAGCGTTCGAGATGGTCGCAGCGGTGGCCGACAGACGCGTGTTGATCTGCTGGCCGAGACTGCTGGCGCCGGCGATGATGGCAACGCCAACCAGCGCGATAATGAGCGCGTATTCGGCAGCCGAAGCGCCTGAGATGTCGCTCTTCAGATTACGGAGATTCCTGATCATAAACCTGTCCCCTCTGTTTTCGGCCTTGGCCGGATAATGCCCCGACACCCGATTGATTGCGGGTTTCAAAAGACAAGGATCGCCGCATGTTCGAAGCGCCATGGATCGACAGCGCTATCGTCACCCGTAACGAACCTTAAGACTTGTTAACAAGAAATTTAAAAGACTCAACAAAAAAACCTTGGCCAAGAATCGCCCCCCGAGCTTGCCAGGAGTTTCCAATGTGTCGGCTCAATCGGCTTGGGCAATTCGGGGTGGACCAAGCTATTGCCAGTGTTCGATCATATTGCCGGTTGGCGAATTGCTGCTGCACCGGCCAGGATCCGGCCGCAATCATCCCAGCGATTCGAATTCGGCGTGGTGATTAGCGGCGCTTCCAACAAGCGACGCTATCGCATGCTGGGATCATTGTTGCTGTTGTCTGCGGCGCTTGCTGGCCGGACCGTACCAATCGCCGCTTACAGCGTCCGAGCGCTCCAAAGCGCCACTCTCGAATCCAAACGTACCCGCCCTAATCCACCCGCCCCGCAAAGCCGTCGCGCAGTTCGCGCTTGAGCACCTTGCCGATATGACTGCGCGGCAGTTCGTCGACGAGCACCAGGTCGGCGAGGCGCTGGGTCTTGCCGAGTTCGGCATTGGCAGCGGTCTTCAATACCGCAGCATCGGCACCCGGCGCGACGACGAACGCCACCGGGGTTTCGCCCCAGCGGTCCGACGGCAGGCCGACGACCGCGGCTTCGCGTACGCGGGGCAGC
>JANOCM010000115.1:0-2559 GCA_031412175.1 Alphaproteobacteria bacterium | reverse complement strand
CCCAACATCGAGGATGGCGAGCACCCGACTGTTGAGCGTGCCGTTGATGCGGATGATGTCGGCGGCATCGGCGGGCGCGGTGACGCGCAGGTCGCCATTGAGGTCCGAATCGCCGAAACGCCCGGAAATGCGCGTGAACTGGTAATCGCGGCCGGCCTTGGTGAGGTGCGACGCCAGCCGATAGGCGCGCGTTGCCGGCAGGATGATGCCGAATAGCCGGCCCGGCGTCTGCAGATTGCGCCCGGCGACGGTGACGCGCAGGTCAGCCCCGTCGAAGCGGGTTGCGCCCGGCAGCGTGCCGGCAAGGGTGATCGCGGTATCGGCGACGCGGGCGCGCAGGTCGAGCCCGACCCGGCCGCCCGCCGCCGCCGCGTTGGGCGTGGTCAGGCGGCCGTCGAGGGTGAACGGCGCGTCATAGGCGGTGCCGCGCCCGGTAAAGGTCAGCGGCCCGGCGACGCGCTGGCCCTTGGCGTTCGAGGTGCCGGCGATGTCGCCGAAGGTGAGGTCGATCCGCGCCCGGCGCACGGCATCGATATACTGCAGGCGGGTGTCGGTGACGCCAGCGCGGTCGATGGCGGGGATTTCAAGCGGTTCGTCCCCTGGGAAGGTCCAGGTGTTGCGGCCCGACGCGTCGCGCTGCAGGCCGATGCGGCCACCGTCGATATCGAGGTTGCGGATGATGCGGTCGCCGAAGATCAGTTTCCACAATGGCATGTCGAGCGTGATCGTCCGCGCGCTGAACAATTGGTCCTGTTCCGCCCAATCGGGGTTGCCGACGCTCAGCCCTTGGGCGTGGAAGCGCAGGTTCGGATCGAGATAGAGCTGAAAATCGCCCGCGACCTTGACCGGCCGCCCGACGCGTTCCGACACGACGCGTTCGAAGGTGCCGCGCCAGAAGCGGCCCTTGGTGACATATTGATAGACATAGAGGCCGACCAGCACGGCAAGCACGACGCCGATGCCGATCAGGATGCGGCGCCGGCGGCGCTGCTGGGCGGGATCGCGCGCCGGCGGAACCGGTGGCTGGTGTTCGGGTGACAGGTCCATCGGCAGGCAAACCCGTAGCAACGGGCGATGTTCCTGTCGATGATCTGTTGCATTGCCCGGCCGTGCCCCCTATAGACCCGCGCTTCGCATGACCGAACCGTCCGGCTGAATGGGCTGCCGTGGCTGTTCAATGATGCGTCCACAGGAGACGAAATGCCCAAGCTCAAGACCAAGAGCGGTGTGAAGAAGCGCTTCAAGATCACCGCGTCCGGCAAGGTCAAGCATGGTGTCGCTGGCAAGCGTCACCGTCTGATCAGCCACAATGCCAAATATATTCGCCAGAATCGCGGAACCTCGGTGCTTGCCAAGTCGGATACCCCGACGATCAAGCTCTGGGCGCCGTACGGCCTGAAGTAGGAGGGCCGGTAAATGGCACGCGTCAAACGGGGTACGACGACTCACGCTCGTCACAAGCGGATCCTCGAACAGGCGAAGGGCTATTACGGCCGTCGCAAGAACACGATCCGTATCGCCAAGCAGGCCGTCGAAAAGGCCGGCCAGTACGCCTATCGCGACAGGAAGGTAAAGAAGCGCAGCTTCCGCGCCATCTGGATCCAGCGCATCAATGCGGCAGTGCGCGAACAGGGCCTGACCTATGGCGTGTTCATGCACGGCACCAAGCTTGCCGGCATCGAAATCGACCGCAAGATCATGGCCGACATGGCCATGCACGAGCCGGAAACGTTTAAGGCCATCATCGCGCAGGCCCAGGCCGCGCTTGATGCCAAGATCGCTGCGTAAAAACAGCCCGATCTGACGGACATCGAGGGGCGCGGAAGGGTCAACCTTCCGCGCCCCTTTTGTTTTTGCGCTTCACCGGCTAACCGGCACGCCCCGGGGAGAGACAATGACCACCGACAGCCTGCAGGCCGATATCCTGGCCCAGATCACCGCCGCCGCCACGCCCGAGGCGCTGGAGGCGGTGCGCGTCGCCGTTATGGGCAAATCCGGGAGCGTCACCGCGCTGCTGAAAACGCTTGGCGGCATGGCGTCGGAGCAGCGTCAGGTCGAAGGGCCGCGGCTCAACGGCCTGCGCGAAGCCGTTGCGACGGCGCTCTTGGCACGCAAGACCGAGCTCGAGACGGCGGCGCTCAATGCCCGGCTCGCGGCGGAACGCCAGGACATGAGCCTGCCCGTCGCGCCGGCGCTGGTCGGTAGCGTTCATCCGGTTTCACAGGTCATGGACGAACTCGCCGAAATCTTCGCCGACCTGGGCTTCGCCGTCGCCACCGGGCCGGAGATCGAGGACGACTGGCACAATTTCAGCGCGCTCAACATCCCCGAAAGCCATCCGGCGCGGGCGATGCACGATACTTTCTACATGGAGCAGTCGCCGCCGGGGACGCGGATGCTGCTGCGCACCCACACCTCGCCGGTGCAGATCCGCACGATGATGAACCAGGCGCCGCCGATCCGCATCATCGCGCCGGGGCGTGTCTATCGCAGCGACAGCGACGCCACCCACACGCCGATGTTCCACCAGATCGAAGGGCTCGTCATCGACAAGGGCAC
>JANOCM010000114.1:0-5416 GCA_031412175.1 Alphaproteobacteria bacterium | reverse complement strand
GCCGCGGTCGTGATGGCTGTGGGTGTCGATGAACCCCGGCGCGAGGGTGAGGCCATGCGCGTCGACGATGGTATCGCCCGGCGCCGGTTTCACGTCACCGACAGCGATGATGCGGTCGCCATCGATGCGGACGCTGCCGGGGCGTCGGGCCGCGCCGGTACCGTCGACGATGCTGGCGTTGGTGATGAGAGTGGCGGCCGACGCCGGGGCGATCGCGAGCAGCAGCACCAGTCCGAGTATGATCCGCATTGGCCCTGGTCCCCCGTTAGGGACAATTGCTAGCGGATTGTGGGCGTGTAGGACAGGCCCAGGTTACAACCCGTCGTCCCCGCGCAGGCGGGGATCCATCGACGGACTAAGGCTACATGCGACAACGTTCAGGCGATGGATCCCCGCCTTCGCGGGGATGACGGAAAAAATCGGGTTCTGGGGCCTCAGGCCCCAGCCGCCGGAGGCGCTTAGTGCAGCCGCCGGAGGCGCTTAGTGCAGCCGCCGGTCCAGCCCGGCGATCGCGTCGTCGGTGAGTTTCGATTGCAGCTTCTTGTCGGCATTGGCGGTGATCAGCGCGGTCGCGGCGGCTGTGACGCGGCGGGCGACATCGGCGCGCAGTTCCGCCTCGGCGGTGCGTTCGGCGGCGGCGATCTTGGTTTCGGCCGCGATGGTGCGGCGCTCGATGGTCAGTTCGGCGGCCTTCTGGCTTTCGGCGACGAGTTCGGCGGCTTCGGCCTTGGCGCGGGCAACGATGGCTTCGGCGTCCTTGGTCGCGGCCTCGCGGCGGCGGTTGGCGTCGGCGAGCAGCGCCTCGGCTTCGGCGCGCACCGCCTTGGCTTCGTCGAGCTGGCGGCGGACGCCGAGGATGCGGGCATCGAGCGCGCCGGTGATGCGCTGCGGCAGCTTGCCGACGACGACGGCGAGGATAATGAAGATGGCGACCGAGACATAGACCCAGCTTTCGGCGCCAAGGCCGAGCAGGGTGGCTTCGGCATGTTCGCCGCCGTGGGCCTCGCCCGGTGCTTCAGTGGTTGCGATGGTTTCGGCCATTTGCGGCGCCTTCAGTTCTGCGCCGCAAGCGCGGCTTCGATATCCGCCGCCGGCAGTTCGAGACCGGTCAGCCGGGTCACAGCCTCCCCGGTCAGTTCGGCAGTGGTCGCGGCGAGGGTCGCCCGCGCCGTGTCACGCGCCGTCGCCAGCCGGGTCGCGGCTTCGCTGGCCTTGCCGTCGAGCACCGCGGCCAGGTCCTTCATCCGCGCTTCGGCGGCCTTTGATGCGGTTTCGTTCGCGCTGGCGACTTCGGCCTGGGCGGCCTTGCGGGCTGCTTCCATGCCGTCGTCATAGCGCGTGCGGATGGCATCGGCCTCCGCCTTGGCGGTTTCGGCCGCATCCAGATCGCCTGCCACCCGGCCTTCGCGTTCGTCGATGACCCGGCCGACCTTGGGCAAGGTCGGGCGGATCACGGCGAAGTACAGCACCGCGAAGATGATCGCGAGCCACACCAGCTGTGGCAGGAAATTGGCAGGCAGGAACTGCGGCACGGGTCTGGCTTAGCCGAAGGCGAGCGCGAGCGCGACGACGGCAGCGATGAGGCCGAGCGCTTCGGTCACGGCGAAGCCGAAGATCAGGCGGGCGCCGAGCTTGTCGGCAGCGGCCGGGTTGCGCAGCGCGCCCGACAGGAACATGCCGAAGATGAGACCGACGCCGATGGCGGCAAAGCCGGCACCCATGGCAGCAAGACCCGCACCGATCAGCTTGGCAGCAGCGATATCCATTATTCTTCCTCTCGTGAATTCTATCAGTTAGTCAGTAACTTAGTGAAGATTGACCGCATCGTTCAGATAGATCGATGCGAGCAGGGCGAAAACATAGGCCTGAACCACCGCGATCAGCAGCTCGAGCGCGGTGAGCGCTACGTTGACCGCCAGCGGGATCACGCCGAACACATAGGGCAGTGCCTCGAACGAGCCCAATGCCACGACGAAGCCGCCGAACACCTTCAACAGCACGTGGCCGGCGGTCATATTGGCGAACAACCGGATGGCGAGGGTGAAGGGGCGCGACAGGAACGACAGGAACTCGATCGCGGCGACCAGCGGCAGCACGAAGATCGGCGTGCCTTCGGGCAGGAACAGCGTGAAGAAATGCAGGCCATGTTTGGCGAAACCGACGACGAGCACCAGCACGAAGACGATCATGGCGAGGCCGAAGGTGACGGCGATGTGGCTGGTCGGCGTGAAGGCGCCGATGAACGGGATGAGGCCGAGCAAATTGCAGGCGAGCACGAAGATGAACAGCGCGAAGATCAGCGGCGCATATTTCAGGCCTTCGCGGCCGACGTTTTCGCGCAGCATGTCGCGTATGAAATCATAAAGATATTCGACCGCGGCCTGGGCGCGGCCGGGCACCAGCTGCGGCTTTGCCGTTCCGATATAGAGAAACGCCGCGACTAACAGCATGGCGATCAGCATCCACAGCGACGAATTGGTGAAGGACACATCCTTCCCGGCCACGACGAGGGGCACGATCGTTTCGATCGAAAACTGCTCCATCGGGTTGGCCATCGCGCGTCTATTCCCCGTCGAGTTTCTTCTGCTGGCGCAGCACGGACCGCAGACCCGTGGCAAAGCCCAGCAACAACAATATGATCAGTCCCCAGGGCCCGGTTCCCGCCTGGCGGTCGATAAACCACCCGATCAAGCCGCCGACCAGCATGGCCCCGACGAATTCGAGCGCAATCGACCAGCCCTGGCTTTCCTCGCGCTTCGAACCGTCGCGCTTCGACGCTTCGGCTTCGCGTGCCGCGGCAATGCGGCGCGCAAGCGCATCATCGTCGTGGCGGTTGTCGGCCAAGGTGGGTGGAATCCCTGTGAACTATGGCGCGGCTGTCACGAAAACTTCCGAAACAGGCCGCTGACCCCTGACAGCAAGGCCGTCAAAGCTTGGCGGGCGTCTATCCATGGGGGGCCTGCCTGTCAACTCTTGTGCACTGCACACAAGGTCTTGAAGCCTTATCAAATGTCAGAATCCGGATATGCTGTGGCCATGATGATCCGTATCGCGCTGCTTGCCCTGCTGTTTTCCGCCACCGCGATGGCGCAGGAGGTGCCGCCGGTGCCGCCAGCCGCTGCCATCGCACCGGCGCCTGCCCCGGCGCCAGTCCCGGCCGGCCCGCGCGTCACGGTGCAGACGAAGGACGGCGCTATCACCATCGAGCTCAACCGCGACAAGGCGCCGATCACCACCGCCAATTTCCTCAAATATGTCGACCAGAAACGCCTCGACGGCTCGACCTTCTACCGCGCGCTGAAATTCCCCGCCGATGCACCGCTCGGCCTGGTGCAGTTCGGCGTGCGCGGGCGATCGGACAAGGTGCTGCCGCCGATCGCCCATGAACCGACGTCGAAGACCGGCCTCAGCCACACCGACGGCGCGATCTCGATGGCGCGCATGGCGCCCGGCACGGCACAGGCCGATTTCTTCATTATCGTCGGGAATCTCAACACTCTCGATGCCAGCGACAAGGACCCCGGCTATGCGGTGTTCGGCAAGGTTGTCGAGGGCATGGACGTAGTGCGCAAGATCATCGCCGCGCCAGTGTCGCCGACAGCCGGCGAAGGTGCGATGAAGGGCCAGATGATCACGCCTCCGCTGCCGGTGACGACGGTGCGGCGGGCGAAATAGGGCCCCTCACCCGAAAGAACCCCGTCATGCCGAACTTGTTTCGGCATCCATCGCGGCACCGAGGCCATACACCGAAACCCGCATCGCTAACGCAACGGCGGCGCCAGCCCCCAGGCCGGCGCCAGGTCGACCCAATGTGGATTGCCGGCCTCTATGAGATTGATTTTCCAATCGCGATGCCAGTTCTTGAGCTGTTTTTCGCGCGCGATGGCGATCGGCATGGTTTCATGCGTCTCCACGAGCACCAGCATGTGAACGCTGTAGCGCTTGGTGAAGCCGGGCAGCTGGCCGTTGCGGTGCTGGTACAGCCGTTCCGCCAGGCCCGAAGTGACTCCGATGTATAGTGTGCCGCGTGGCTGGCTGGCGAGAATGTAGACGCAGGGCTGGCGGTCCATCGCGGCGTTTTACCTCGTCGTTAAGGCCCGGCGCGACGATGGATGCCGAAACAAGTTCGGCATGACGAAGTCCCTTCGAGAAGGATGTTTCTCACTCCGCTGCCAGCAACCGCTCCGCCGACTGCAGATCGACCGACACCAGCTGCGACACGCCGGGTTCGCCCATGGTGACGCCATACAGCCGGTGCATCCGGCTCATTGTCACGGCATTGTGCGTGACGATCAAAAAGCGTGTCTTGGTATCGGCGGCCATGCGATCGAGCAGGTCGCAAAACCGCTCGACATTGGCATCGTCCAAGGGCGCATCGACCTCATCGAGCACGCAGATCGGCGCCGGGTTGGCGAGGAACAGCGCAAAGATCAGCGCGGTGGCGGTCAAGGCTTGCTCGCCGCCTGACAGGAGGGTCAGGGATTGCAGCTTCTTGCCGGGTGGCTGCGCCATGATTTCCAGCCCCGCCTCGAGCGGATCGTCCGATTCGATCAGTTCGAGCCGCGCCTCGCCGCCGCCGAACAGGTCGCCGAACAGCAGGCGGAAGTGCGCATCGACGGCGACAAAGGCCGCTGCCAGCCGCGTCCGCCCTTCGCGGTTGATACTGCCGATCGAGCCGCGCAGCCGCGCGATGGCGGTATCCAGCTCGGCCTTTTCGGCGAGCGTCAGCTTCGCCTGCGCCTCCAGCTCGGCAAGTTCGATATCGGCGCGCAGGTTGACCGGGCCGAGGCGTTCCCGATCATCGACAAGCTGGTCGTGCGCCGCCGCCAGCGCCTGCGGATCGCCGGCGACCGGCGCAAAGCCGAAGCGGCCGGGGAGCACCGGCGGCGGGCACTGGAAGCGTTCGCCCGACAGCCGCTCGACATCGTGGCGGGCGCCATCCTGGTGCTCGGCTTCGGCGCGCGCGGTGGCGCGGGCTTCGCGCGCGGCGGCGACCGCCTCGTCGGCAGCGCGGGCCTGGGCGGTGAGCGTTGCCAGCTGCGCTTCGGCACGCGCCAGCGTGTCGCCAGCGGCGGTGCGCGCTGCTTCGGCGGTGGCGGTGCGGGTGGCGAGCCGGGCGATGTCGCGTGCGATCTCGTCGTCGCGCGCCGCCAGCGCCGCCTGTTCGGCGCGCGCCGCATCGGCGCGGCGCGCGAGTTCGGACGCCTGTGCGGCGCTGGCCTCGCGGCGGCGCTGCCAGCCGGCGCGTTCGGCGACGATCGCGTCGAGGCGGCGGCGGGCGGTTTCGATGTCGCGGCCGGCCGATTCGACGGTCGCGCGGGCCGTGGCGACGCCGGCGCGCGCCGTTTCGGCGACACCGCGGGCGCCGGCGAGGGACGCGGCCAGGCCCGACAGCGCATCGCCGGCCGGGATGGCG
>JANOCM010000113.1:0-3742 GCA_031412175.1 Alphaproteobacteria bacterium | reverse complement strand
TCGGCGGGCGGTTCGGGCAGCCGCGGCGCGATAATTGTCTCGAACCGCGTCTTCAGCGTCTCGGCCATGTGATTGAGAATATGGCCGCGCAGGCTCGAGGTGAAATCCTGGGCGGCCAGTTCGTCGCGCGTCGGCCGCACGGCGAGGTCGTGGGTGACAAGACGGGTCATCGCGCTCCTCCTGCCGCCATCATGGCCAAGCCGGCGCGCCGCGCAAGCTGTCCGGACAAATTTCGTGCCAGCAGGACGAATTAATTCATCGGCAATCTATGCTGCCGAACTCTTAAGTATTACCATATGATATCAAGGGCATGACGGCGATTGTAACGCTTGCGACATTGACTCGCGGCCCCTGCAAACTTACCCTGAAAAGAAAACGAGTCGCGCCAATCAATCTTCTTTCCGGGGAGAGTTGTCGTGACCGATCAAGAGTTTCTCACCAACACCTTGCATATCTATGCCGCCGCGCGCGAAAGCGACGATGGCCAGCGCTGCGCCGTGTCGATGTCACCCGATGCCCGCGAAAGGTTCAACGTCGCGCTGAAGGCCGCCCAGGAAAGCATGGGCAACAACGAAGGCTTTTCGTTCCGTGCTGCCGAGCCGCGCGCGCTCGGCCTCAACGATGGCGTCATCATCCCGCCGGAGGAATATCCGCTCGGCACATCGCCCAGCGTCATCAAGTCGGGCGCCGCCGACCGGGCGCCGCTGCACGGCACATTGCGTATCATCGTCATCCTCGCCGATTTCAGCGACAAGCCGATGACCGCGACGCCGGCACATTTCCGCGACCTGTTCTTCCAGCTCGGCGGGCCCAAAAAGAGCGTCCGCGACTATTTCCGCGAGGTCACCCACGGGCTTGTCGATATCCAGGGCGAAGTCGCCGGGCCGTTCCGCCTGCCGAAAAAGCTGAGCGAATATGCCCATGGCGCCTCGGGGCTGGGGACGACCGCGCCCAATGCCCAGACGATGGCCAAGGATGCGCTCACCCTCGCCAACCCGACGGTGAATTTCACCCCCTATGACAATGACGGCAACGGCTTCGTCGATGCCTATATCGTCATCCACGCCGGCACGGGCGCCGAAACCAACAGCAATCCCGGCGATATCTGGTCACACAAATGGGTGCTGCCCGGCGGCGCCCAGACCGTCGATGCCACCAAGGTGTTCGCCTATCTGACCGTGCCCGAAGACTGCAAGATCGGCGTCTGCGCGCACGAGATCGGCCATCTGCTGTTCGGCTTCCCCGACCTTTACGACACCGACAACAGCTCGGAAGGCATCGGCAACTGGTGCCTGATGGCGAGCGGTAGCTGGGGCGGCGGCGGCGATGCGCCGACGCATCCCAGCGCCTGGTGCAAGGCCAACCAGGGCTGGGTCAGCGTCGACAATCGCACCACCAACGCGACCATCTCGATCCCCGATGTGAAGACCAGCAACACCGTCTACCGGCTGTGGAAGGACGGCGCGCCGGGCAAGGAATATTTCCTCGTCGAGAACCGCCAGAAAACCGGCGCCTTCGACATCTCCATCCCGGCGTCGGGCCTGCTGATCTGGCATATCGACGAAAACATGACCAACAACCGCGACGAGAACCATTATTGGGTCGCGTTGATGCAGGCCGATGGCAAGCGCGATCTCGAATTGAACCACAATCGCGGCGATGGCGGCGATCCCTGGCCGGGGACGGCGAACGCCACCAGCTTCAATGCCAGCTCGACGCCGAACAGCAAATCCTATGCCGGCGCCACGACCTGCGTGGCGGTGACGGGCATTTCGGCATCCGCCGCGACGATGACGGCCACGCTGCAGGTCAAGTGCGGCAAGGCGACGGTCAAGGAGCTGAAGAAGGACGTCATCAAGGACAAGGAAATCAGCAAGGAGCTGCGCAAGGAGCTGAAGGACAAGGAAAAGGACAAGGAGCTGAAGGAATTCAAGGAAAAGGAAGGCAAGGAGATCAAGGAGAAGGACACCAAGGAATTCAAGGAGTTCAAGGAAGGCAAGGAATTCAAGGAGATCGAGAAGAGTCTGATCGCCGAGAAGCGCGTCCCCGACAAGGGCCTGGTGGAGAACAAGCTGTCGGACGGCAAGTTCGGCGACAACAAGCTTGGCGAGGGCCGGCCCGGTGGTGGTGGCCTGGGTGGTGGTCTGGGTGGCCAGGGTGTCGTCTCCGACCTGCTGGCGCGGATCGCCGCGCTGGAGGCAGCGGTCGGCGGCGGCGGTGATGGCCAGCAGGGCGGGCCGTTCATCGGCAACGAGCTGCGCCCCGATCTCAGCCAGGGCGCGCTGTCGGCGGAGGACGACGGCCTCAACAGCGCGATGGCGGAAGGCTCGGGCCAGGCCAAGCGGCTGTACGACAGCGGACCGAGCTGAGCCGGAGTCGATGCGGGCGCTCATCCTCGGCCACGCCCTCGACCCAACCGCCAACGCCATCGCCGCCGCGCTGCACCAGCGCGGCGGCTGGCAGGTCATCCGCCACGATATCGCCGGGCTCACGAAGGCGCGCTGGCACCAGCGGCTGGCGGCCGATGGCGCGATTGTCACGCGCATCGAAACCGCTGATGGCGACATCGGTGCCTGCGATGTGGTGCTCAACCGGCTTGGCTCCGCGCAGGCGCTGGCGTTTCCGGGCTGGTCGCCGGCGAACCGCGACTATGGCCAGGCCGAATGGCTGGCGCTGCTGGTCAGCTGGCTGATCGGGATGGGCAATCGCGTCATCGGCGCGCCGGCGGGCAGCGAGCTTTGCGGCCCGGCGAACCGGCCATGGCTGTGGATGGCGGCAGCGGCGCGCGCCGGGCTGGCGGTGCATCCGGGCGGCGCGACGACGAGCGCGCGGCAGTTCCCGCCGCCGCGCGGCAGCGCCGAGCGTGCCGAATTGCTGGCGGCGGCGGCGGGCGCGGGGTTCGTCCCCGATCGCGCGATGGGCCACGCCGCTGTCGTTGCGGCACAATGCGAACTGCTGCTGGTCGGCGACGCGGTGTTCGGCGGCGTCGATCCCGGCGCCGACGTGCGTGCCGCCGCGCTGGCATTGGCGGTGGCGCAGCGCACGCCGCTGCTGACGGTGACACTGGGGCAGGCCGCTGGTGATCCGCGCTGGCGCTTCGTCGCCGCAGATGCCGCGCCGGTGGTGGCCGAAGGCGCGCCGCTACTCGCGCTCGCCGACCTCATGCAGGCCCGCGCCGCATGATCCTGTTCGCCGGCATCCCGTCCGAATCGCCGATCGCGCTGGCCATTGCCGCAGCCGAGGCGCTGGGCCTGCCGCATGTCGTGCTCAACCAGCGCCACGCCGCGCATTGCAACCTGCGGCTCGACTGGGGCGATAGCGGCCTGTCGGGGGCGATCACCATCGGTGGCTCGCCGATCGACCTTGGCGCGATCACCGGCATCTATGCGCGGATGAACGAGGTCGGCGTGCTGCCCGAACATCGCGCGCGCGGCCGTACCCCGCCCGATGCCGCGGCGCTGCAGCGGGCGCAGGCGCTGTGCGCGCTGTTCGACGACTTGCTCGAGGTGTTCCCCGGCACCGTCGTCAACCGGCCGTCGGCGATGGGCAGCAACATGTCGAAGCCCGGCCAGGCGCAGGCGATCACCGCGCATGGGCTGAAGACGCCGCCGACCTTGATCACCAACGACCCCGAGGCGGTGCGCGCCTTCCACGCCGAACATGGCCGCATCATCTACAAATCGATCTCGGCGGTGCGCTCGATCGTCCAGGAGTGGCAGCCGGGGACCGACCTGGCGGCGGT
>JANOCM010000112.1:0-10654 GCA_031412175.1 Alphaproteobacteria bacterium | reverse complement strand
TCCATGCCCTTGGCTTCTTCGACGGTGATGACGCCTTCCTTGCCGACCTTTTCCATGGCCTTGGCGATCATGTCACCGATTTCGCTCTCGCCATTCGCCGAGATCGTGCCGACCTGGGCGATTTCCGAGGTGCCGGCGACCGGCTTGGAGCGGGCCTTCAGATCGGCGACGACCTTGGCAACGGCCATGTCGATGCCGCGCTTGAGGTCCATCGGGTTCATGCCGGCGGCAACCGACTTCATGCCTTCGCGGACGATGGCCTGGGCCAGCACGGTGGCGGTGGTGGTGCCGTCACCGGCGACATCGTTGGTCTTCGAAGCGACTTCGCGGACCATCTGGGCGCCGAGATTTTCGAACTTGTCCTTGAGTTCGATTTCCTTGGCGACGGTGACGCCGTCCTTGGTGATGCGCGGGGCACCGAACGACTTTTCGATGACGACGTTGCGGCCCTTGGGACCCAGCGTCACCTTGACTGCATCGGCGAGGATGTCGACGCCGCGCAGGATGCGCTCACGCGCGTCGCGGCCGAACTTTACGTCTTTGGCTGCCATGATTATTTCCTCGTGTTTTCTGCAATTGTGAAGAGCGAGTCGGCTATCGACTTGTTGATGCCTTCTGCACGTTCCATTTTTCCGTAGATCTCCTCCAACCAACCGTTGAGTGCTGAAAGTTGCTCAGCAATCTCCTCAACGTCCTGCTTGGTGTTGATGATTGCCATCAACCAAGAATCCCCAGAATGTCGCTTTCCTTCATGATGATCAGGTCTTCGCCGCCGACCTTGACCTCGGTGCCCGACCATTTGCCGAACAGGATCTTGTCGCCGGCCTTGACGTCGAGCGGGATGCGCTCGCCATCCTCATCGCGGTTGCCTTCGCCCACGGAGACGACTTCGCCTTCCTGCGGCTTTTCCTTCGCCGTATCCGGGATGATGATCCCGCCGGCGGTTTTTTCTTCGGCTTCGACGCGGCGCACGAGCACACGGTCGTGGAGCGGACGGAATGTCATTTTAGCCCTCACTTGGTTTGATTCTGCCTGTTGGCACTCACATCATGCGAGTGCCAACAGTGGTGGCGCATATGGAACGCAGGCTCTCCAAGGTCAAGGCCGGGCCGGCGCGTGACACGGAAAATTCACGGGAATTCGCCGCCCGGCTTGACGGACAGGCGCGAGCCGATACCCATGGCTGCACAGCCGGACGCAGCTGCGCAGCCGGACGGGGGATGGGCCATAATGATCCGAAACTGGGCGCCGATTGCCTTGGCGTTGACGACGATGACAGCGCCCGCTGCTGCCGCCGAACCCGCGTCGACCACCCTCGCGGTTTCGCCCGCGGAAGCCCGCGCCAATGCGCTCTATGCCGCCGAATGGGTGTGGCGAAAGGCCGAATTCGCCGAGATCGAGGAAGGCGGACGCTCGCGCGCCGGCGATCATCTGCCCAGCGTCACCCCGGCGGCACAGGCGCGGCGGCTGGCCTATTGGACGAAAATACTTGCAGAGGCCGACGCCATCCCCGCCGCCGATCTGTCGAACGAGGGCCGCATCAACCTCGCCGTGTTCCGCACCGCCATCGCCGCTGAAGCGAGCAACATCCGCTTCAAGACCTATGAGGCGCCGCTGAACAGCGACACCTTCTTCTGGGGCGAGGTCAAGCCCTTTGCGCCCTATTCGACCGCCGCCGACTATCGCCGCTATCTCGGGCGGCTGCGCGACGTGCCGCGGTACTTCGACGAGAATATCGCCAACATGCGCGCCGGCCTCGCGCGCGGCTATACGGTGCCGCGCGTCGGGTTGACCGGGCGCGACGATACGATCGTGCCGTTCACCGCCACCGATGCCGGCAACCCGCTGCTGCAGGTGTTCGACAAATTGCCCGATGCGATGCCGGCCGCCGAACAGGAGGCCATGCGCGGCGAGGCACGCCAAGTGATCGCGACGCAGGTGGCGCCGGCCTTTGCCAGGGTGCTGGCCTTCATGCGCACCGAGTATATGCCGAGGACCCGGACGACGATCGCCGCCCATGACCTGCCCGACGGCAAGGCCTTCTACCAGGCGCAGATCCGCGAATACACGACCCTTGAGCTGACGCCCGAGCAGGTTCACGCCATCGGGCTGGCCGAGGTGGCGCGGATCGACGCCGACATGCAGAAAACCATGCGCGACGCCGGCTTCAAGGGCAGCTTTGCCGAATTCCTCGCCTTTCTTCGCAAGGATCCGCAATTCTACGCCAAGACCCCGCGCGAATTGCTCGGCTTTTCGGCCTATGTGACGAAGCGCATGGACGGCAAGTTGAAGGACGTGTTCGGCACGCTGCCGCGCTATCGCTTCGCGATCCTGCCGGTGCCCGATGCCATCGCACCGATCTACACCTCGGGGCGCGGCGGCCTCGATGCCTGCCTGATGAACACCTATGACCTGCCATCGCGGCCGCTCTACGCGTTGACTGCGCTGACCCTGCACGAATGCGTTCCCGGCCACAGCTTCCAGGCGGCGCTGGCATTGGAAGCCCCTGCCCGCCCGCCATTCCGCCGCGAGACCTATTTCTCCGGCTATGGCGAAGGCTGGGGGCTGTACACCGAATGGCTGGGGACCAAATTGGGGTTGTACGACACACCCTATGAGGAATTCGGCCGCGAAACCTTTGAAATGTGGCGTGCGGTGCGGTTGGTCATCGACACCGGCATCCATGCGATGGGGTGGAGCCGGCAACGCGCTGTCGATTATCTCGCCGGCCACACCGCGCTGTCGCAGCGCGATGTCGATATCGAGGTCGATCGCTATATCAGCTGGCCGGCGCAGGCGCTGGCCTACAAGCTCGGCGAGATGGAAATCCGCCGGCTGCGCGCGCTCGCCGAACGCGAGCTCGGGCCGCGCTTCGACCAGCGGCCCTTCCACGACACGCTGCTCGGGCTGGGGTCGGTGCCGCTGCCGGTGCTGCGCGAACAGATGACGGCGTTCATCGCCGCCGAAAAGGCCAAGACGGCGGCCGCGCGCTGAATCGTTGCGCAATCGTTGCGCTGCCCGGCGAAAATTGTAAGCTACGCAAAAATAAGAACGAGTCGCACCAGAAGGACAGCAGCCGCTTGCGGGGGAGCACCATGGTCGACCGTTTTTTCGTTCTTAAGTCTTTGGCAATATTATCGTCAGTCGCCACCATCGGCGCCTGTACGGCGAATTCGACCGCAGCGCCGCAGGCCGGCTGGCAAAGCTGGTCGCCGGCGCAGCAGAGCGCCTGGTATTCGGCGACGCAGGGCTCGCGGCTGATGCCGCTGGCGTGGATGCTGGCGCTCGAACAGCCCGACGCGGCCAAGCCCTTCCTCAGCCCCGAAAGCATCGGCCAGTGGCGGCTGCTGCCGCGACCCAACAGCGATCGCCTGCCGGTCGGCTTCGTCGTCGACGACAATGACGACAGCAACCTCGCGGTTTCGAAACTGCGCTGGTTCAACGGCCAGGGGCCGAAGGAAAAATGGGTCGGGCTCAACTGTTCGGCGTGCCACACCGCCGAAATCACCCATGAAGGCAAGGCGTTGCGGATCGACGGCGGCCCGGCGCTGTTCGATTTCCAGACCTTTGTCGAAGCGCTCGACGCCGCCATCCGCGCCACGGTCGAGGCGCCCGACGCGTCCGAAAAATGGGATCGCTTTGCCAAGGCGGCGCTCGGCAGCAACGACACTGCCGGCAACCGCACGATGCTGCGCGCCGCGCTGGCGAAGCTGCTGGCATGGGAAGACCGCGTCGAGATGATGAACAAGACGCCGCTGCGCTATGGCTATGGCCGTGTCGATGCCTTCGGGCACATTTTCAACAAGGTGTCGCTGTTCACCGGCGCCGCCAGCCCGACGCCCAATCCCGCCGATGCGCCGGTCAGCTATCCGCATATCTGGGATATCCACCGCCATGACAAATTGCAGTGGAACGGCATCGCGCAGAACCAGCGGCTGCCGCTCGGCGGCGGCAAATATCTCGACTACGGCGCGCTCGGCCGCAACGCCGGCGAAGTCCTCGGGGTGTTCGGCGACATCACCGTCACCAAAAGCACCGGGCTCGGCTCGACCGTCGCCGGCTACAAATCGAGCATCCAGGCCGACAATCTGATCCGGCTGGAAACCCAGCTGGCGAGCCTGAAGGCGCCGGCCTGGCCGGCCAGTTTCGGCGCGCTCGATGCCGCCAAGGTCGCTGCCGGCAAGGCGCTGTTCGCCGCCGATTGCGAAGGCTGCCACAAGCAGGAACCCGGCGAATTCCAGAAGGTCACACTGATCCCGCAGAAGCCGGGGCCCGAAGCGACCGACCCGTGGATGGCGTGCAATGCCATCAGCTACAAATCCGCCACCGGCAATCTGCAGGGCACCACCAAGGGCTTCATCGGCGGCGATGCCAAGTTCGGTGCCGACGCGCCGATCGCCGAAATGCTCGAAACCACCGTCAAGGGCGCGCTGATCGGCAAGAAGGGCCAGATCATCGGCCAGACCGCCAAGGTGTTCTTCGGCGGCGGCGGCGCGCCGCGCGTGGTGACCGAGGAGGCGCCCGACATGCGGCCACTGGTGCTCGACGCCTGCTACAAATCGGGCAGCCCGCACATGGCCTACAAGGCGCGGCCATTGGACGGCATCTGGGCGACGGCGCCGTTCCTCCACAATGGTTCTGTGCCGACATTGTACGACCTGCTGCTGCCGGCGGCACAGCGCCCGACGACATTCATGATGGGCACGCGCGAATATGATCCGGTCAAGGTCGGCTATCGCACCGTGGCCACGGCGCCGGGCAACAGCTTCCAGTTCGCCACCCAGGCGCCCGATGGCACGCCGATTCCCGGCAACGGCAGTCAGGGCCATGAATATGGCGTGAGAAAGCTCACAGAGCCGCAGCGCCAGGCGCTGCTAGAATATCTCAAATCGCTCTGAAGGGGGCATCATGGCAAGCTATCTCGAACGGCTCGATGCGACGCCGGTGGCGCAGCGCTGGCCGCTGGTCCGCGGCTGGATGCAGCAGGAACCCCACCCGTTTTTCGCCGAGGTGCGCGAACAGCGCCCGGTCATCGTGCTGCCCGAACTGACCTTGGTGTTCCGCCACGCCGATTGCGCGCTGGTGCTGCGCCGCCACGGTGATTTCGGCGTCGATCTCTACAAGCCCAAGCAGGGCGATTATTTCATGGCGCAGGACGATACCGCCAACCACTGGCGCGAAAAATCGATCATGAAGGCGGTGCTCGATTTCGAACAGATCCCCGAAATCCGCAACTGGGTCGGCGAACGCACCGCCAACCTGCTCGCCGATGCCGATGGCCAGATCGACCTGCCAGCTGCGCTGACGCGGCGTGTGCCGGTCGACATGGTGCAGGAATTCTTCGGCCTCGACGGGCAGGACCCCGCCGACCTCATCGAATGGTCGTACTGGAACCAGCAGGATGCGTTCCACAACCAGCCGTTCGATGGCCAGTCGGCGGCGCGATCGGCCGAAATCACCGCCGGGCGCGAACGCAGCAGCCTCCGGCTCGGGCTGTTCATCGGCAGGCTGGTGGTCAAGCGCTCGATCGCGGTGAAACTGGGGCTGGGCGGCGACGATCCGATCAGCCGGCTGCTGCAGATTTCCTTCTCCGACGGCGTCAAGTTCGGCGTCAAGAAGGTGCTGTTCAACGCCGGCGGGCTGCTGATCGGCGCGGTCGAGACGACCAACCATTGCGTCAACAATGTCATGGCCGAACTGTTTGCGCGGCCCGATGCGCTCGCCCATGCGCAGCAGCTGGCCAAGACCGGCCCGGCGGAGGCCATCGACGGCGTCGCGCTGGAGGCGCTGCGCTTCCGCCCGGCCTTTCCCTATTTCTTCCGCACCTGCCACCGCGCGACCGAAATCGCCGGCGGCACGCCCTTTGCGCAAGTGATTCAGCCCGGCACCACGGTGCTGGCGATGACCCACAGCGCCATGTCGGACCCGGCGAGTTTCCCCAACCCGACATTGTTCGATCCGGCGCGCGCGCAGGGCGACAATTTCACCTTCGGCCAGGGCATCCACGAATGTCTCGGCCGCGCCATCGCCAAGCCGATGCTCGGCGAGATCGTCCGCCAGATCCTGCTGCTGCCGGGGCTGAAGGCAGCCGGCCCGGTTGAATTCCGCAGCGGCGTGCCCGAAGCCTTTCCCATCGCCTGGCACGCATGACGCGCGATGTGGGAACCCGAAGACATTGCCGAGGCGGTTGACGAGCATCCCGATATCGCCGCCGATGCGCTGGGCGCCGTCATGCTCGCGGCGACCGGGCCGCGGCTGGAGGCGGCGGGGCTGACGGCGGCGGCGCGGATGTTCGCCCGCGACGTCGGCGATTTCTGGGTCGAACAGCTGGAGGCACACGACGCGCTGGAAGGCTTTGCCCGGGCGCTGCATGATCGCGGCGTTGCACTCGATTTCGGCGCGATCGACCTTGGCGCCACCAGCATCGACCCGGCGCTGATGGCAAGGTTCGCGCCGGCCGCCACGGCGTTTCGTTGCCGCATCCGGCGCGACGGCGTTGTCGCCGGATCGGGCGTGCTGATCGGGCCGACGCTGGTGGTGACCGCGTGGCACGTCATCGCCCGCGCCGCCCCCGATCAGCCGCAGGAGCCCTGGCCGGCGATCGAGGTCGAACTCGCCGATCTCCGCCGCGTCGATGCGCTGATGCCGCCGGTGTTCGGATCACCGGTCAGCCTCGATGAGTACAATAACCGCCTGCCGCGCGACGATACCGGGTTCACCGGCAGCGATGTCGCGGTCCTGCGACTGCAATTGCCGGCCAGCCCGCTGCTGGCGACTGCTGCGTTGCCCGCCACCCCGGCCAAGTACCGCCCCAGCGCCTCGGTCTTCGTCGTGCATTTTCCCGAAGGCGAGGATGTCGGCATCGGCATCGGTGCGATGCGCAAGATCCGCGGGCTGACGGCGCGCTGGGCGCACAGCGTCGGCGCGCGGCCGGGTTCATCGGGCGGCGGCTGTTTCGATACCAGCCTGACGCTAGCCGGCATCCACCAGGGCAAGGATCGGCGCGGCCGCGGCCGGCTGGTGCCGACGGCGTTGTTCCACAGCCCGGTGCATGCCGCGGCGATCGACGACGAGGCGCCGTCGCGGATGTGGTCGCTCGACCGCACGCCGGATGGCGAATTCGTCATCGGCCGCCAGGCGTTTTTCGAAGCCTATGCACTGGCTCGCCGCAACGGCCGTGTCCGCGGCATCCGGATCAAGCGCTCCGCCGCCGCCGGCGACCTTGCCGGGCTGGGGTTTTCCTATGCCATGCTCGATCGCATCACGTCGCGCCGCCCCGATACCCGGCTGTGCCGGATCAGTTTCGAAGCGCTGATCCCCGATCTCGCCGACGACATCATTCGCCGTGCCGCCACCGCCGGTGTCGATTGCCCGGCGATTGACGACATGCAAGGCGTTGCTGCCGGGCAGAGCGCCCCCGAAGCCGTCGGCGCCGATCGTGGCCGCCGCGCCGCCACCGCCATCGATGTCCGCGCCGGGGAACTGGGCCTGCAATTGTGGCTGTTCATCGACCACCCGGCGATCGCGTTCGGCGATGGTGTCCGCGCCGCATTGGAAGGCTTCATCGACCAGGCGCTGCGCCTGCCCAATTTGCGGCTCGCTGTCGCCGGGTTCGAAGCCGTGGCGGTGCCGGGCCTTGAATTCCAGGCGCTGCCCAATCCGCCCGATATCGGCGCACCGGGATTGATGGCCGATTACATCACTGGTTTCGGCGAAAGCGATATCCGACTGTTTCTCGCCGATGCCGCTGCCGCCGCCGGCAAGCCGCTGTCACCCGAATACACGGCTGAACTGGTGGCGCTGGCGATTGCCGGGATCGAAAATGTCAACGGCATCTACGAACCCTGGGCGGCCAGCCTGGTGGCGCGCCGGCTGCGCCCCGCGGTCAAGAACATGTTCGGAAGCGCGCCATGACGACGCCCGATCCCGCTGCAGCGCCGCTGGTGGTTCGCGCCAAGCAGTTCGCTGCACTGTCGGGGCCCTTTGAGCCGATTGCGGCGCTGCGGGCCGCCGGTGCCGATGATCCGGCGCTGGCGACGCTGGTCGCTTCGGGGCTGGCGGGTTCGTGCGACACCGATCTCGACGCCGGCAAGCGCTGGCTGCTGCGCAGCGGTGAGCGGCGCTATTTCCTCGATATCGCACTCGCCGATCCGCAGACGCTGGCAGCGGCGATCACCGAACGCCGCGCCCAGGCCGCCGCCGGCCTTGGCGCCGACCAGCCCAGCGCCGATTTGCTGGCCGCGCTGGCCGGGGATGGCGATTTTGCCGAAGCCGTGATTGCCGCGACGCTGGCGGCGGAGAACCCCGACCGGGCGCTGGTCGAACGCATCGTCGCCGGGCTCGATCGCGCCGGCCGCCCGGCGCCGGCGGCGGGGCAATTGACCGCGGCGCGGCAAGGGCTGGCGCGCATCGATCGCCACGCACGGCGCGCGGCGCTCGAAGCGCGCGGCTTTTTCGGGCGCAGCGTCGAAACCGGCAAGCTGGTCGCCTGGCTGGGCACGCCGTTGACGCGGCCGCCGGTGCGGGTGGCCTATATCGCCGGCAACCCCGGCATCGGCAAATCGGCGCTGCTCGAGGAGGTGACCGGCCGCGCCGGCGACATGATCGACGCGCTGGTCATCCGGCTCGATTTCGATCGCGCCGGGCTCGATGTCAACGATCTGCTCGGGCTCAGCCTCGAAATCGCCCGGCAGATCGGCGACCGGCTCGGCGACGCCGGCGCACCGCTGTTTGCGGCGCGGCTGCAGGCGGCGAGCGTCACCCGTGGCGAGGAGGGCTATGGCAATTCCAGCCGGGGCAGCGTTCCCCCCGAACTCGCCGCCGCCATCGGCAGCGCCGTGCAATCCGCCGGGCGGCCGGTGCTGCTGATCCTCGATACCGTCGAAGTGCTGCGCGCCCGCGGCGAGGAACACCCCGAACGGCTGTTCCGCTGGCTCGACGGGCTTGTCGACGGCGGCCTGCAACCGCTGTCGGTGATCGCTGCCGGCCGCGGCGACGCGCTGGGCAGCGCGCCGGGCCGCGTCGGCCTCGACGTGCCGCTGGCCGGGCTCGACGCGCCGGCGGCCGAGGCCTTGCTCGATCGCCTCGACGTCGCGCCCGCATCCCGCGCCGCCGTGGCCAAGATCGCCAACGGCAATCCGCTGCTGCTGCGGCTGGCGGCGGCCGTGGTCAAGGACAATGGGATCGGCGAGTTGCCCGACGGCACATTGCCCCAGCCGGTGGCGGCGGCGTTCCTGTATCGCATCCTGCTGTCGCGCATCGATAATCCCGATCTGCAACGGCTTGCCCATCCCGGCCTGATCGCGCGCCGGATCAGCGCGGCGTTCCTCGCCGCCGTGCTGGCGCCGGCGCTGAAGATGCCGCCGCTGTCACCCGAACGCGCCGACACGCTGTTCAACGCGCTGGCCGGCCAGCACTGGCTGGTCGAACGCGATCCGGTGGCGCGCGACTATGTCATCCATCGCAGCGACATGCGGACCATCCTGCTGCCGCTGCTGTACATGAACGAGCCCGCCATGTGCGCCGCCGTCGACAAGGCGGCCGCGGCGTGGTTCGAACGCCAGGACGATGCCGCGGCCAGGGTCGATGCCGCCTATCACCGGCTGCAACTGCTGCGCGTCCGCCCGGCGGTGCCGGTGATCGGCGCCGCGGTGGCGCAACGTTTCGACGATGCGATGCTCGCCGAACTGCCGCCACAGGCCCGCGACATCGTCGCGCGCGCCGCCGGCGGACGCTCGTCGCGGCTGCGCAAGGGCGCCGGTGCGCCGCCGAAGATCGATGAAGCCGCGCTCGCCGCCGAGGTTCTCAACCTCATCGATCGCGAGGACTGGGCGGAAGGCCAGTTCGTCGTCGACCAGATGGTCGCGGCCGGCGGCTTCGATCCGCTGAGCGCCGCGGCGATGGCGATCCGCGCCTTTTACTGGCGATCGGGGCGCTGGAGCCGGGCGCGCACGCTGTTTGCCGAACGCGACAAGCTGGTCAGCGATGATGGCGAAGTGTTCCGCATGCCGCTGCAACTGGCGATCTCGCGGCTGGAAATCCGGTCGGAATTCACCCGGCCACGGCTGGTGAAGATGCTGGCGTTGCCCGAGATCGACGCGCTGATCGCCGATGCCTTGCGCAACGCCGGGCCGCTGGCCCGCCAGGGGGCACTGGCGTTCATGCTCGCCGCCAATGGCCGGCGGCAGGCGCCGTTGTGGTCGGCAAAGGATGGCGATGCGGTGGCGGCGGCGCTCGACACCTGGATCGAAAGCGACCGCGACGGTTATAGCGACGGCACGCCGGCGCGGCGCGGCGCGGCCCCGGCCACCGCCCATGCCTATGGCGTTGTGCGCGAACGTCTGGGCGCGCGCGGGCTGGTGTCGGCGGCGGGCATCGAATGGGGCGACCTGCAGCTGCTCGCCGCGCTGTCGCCGTACCCGATCATCGCCGCCAACCTCGCCGTGCTGCGCGACAACGACCGGCTGATCACCTCGGCGCGCGCCGCCGATGCGCGGCTGAGCCAGGCCGGCGGGTTGTTTTCGGGAACGCCGATCGGCATCGGCCCGGTGGCGAGCAACCCGATCGCCGGCATCGCCGGGCTGGGGCTGTTCGCCGAATGGGCCGGCGCCGAGGCGTTCCTGCGCCCCGACGCCGATCTGAAGACGCTTGCCGA
>JANOCM010000111.1:0-3050 GCA_031412175.1 Alphaproteobacteria bacterium | reverse complement strand
CCGGCAATAAACTGCTGCGACGCGCCCGAGGTGCCGACCGCAAGCAATCCGATGCTGCCGCCGAGTGTCGTCTGCGCATCCTGCGCCTCGAACTGCGAAACGCCGCCGGTGCCGCTGCCGCTGGTGCCGAACTGCGAATCGCCGCCGGTAGCGGCGCTGTCGATAACCACCGCGCTGGTGATGGCAATGCTGCCGGTCGCCGGCAGCGGCGCGCCCGGCGCCTGTAGCAGCGACACGCCGGCATTGCCGCCCAGCGCGACGCCGCCGTTGCCGCCATTGCTGACGCCGCCGCGCGCCCGCGCCTGCGCCGTGAAGCTCGCCAGCGACAATGTCACTACGCCCGCGACCTCGTCGGCCGTCCCCAGCAACTGCGCGGTGCCGCCAGTGGCATCACCGCCGCTGGCATCGATGCCGAACTGGCCGGACACATCGTTGCCACCAAAGGCATCGGCAACCAGCCCGAGATCGCCCGCCGCCAACGCCGAGCCGCGCAGCGTCACCAGGATATTGCCACCTACGGCAGCCCCGGCCGCGCCATTGGCCGCCGCGTTGCCGAACGCCCCGAACGCGCCATTGGCGCCATTGCCCAGTTCACCGCCACCGCCGGTGCCGCCAAAACCGCCGCTGCCGCCACCGCCGCCGCTGCCGCTGTCGCCGCCTGTCGCCAGCGCGCTGGCGGCGATAACGCCCGCTGTCAGGCTGCCGCCGACGCTTGCCGGGTCGGTTGCGGCATTGCCGATGGCGATGGTGCCACCCTGCGCTGCGCCGCCGCTGCCGCCGCTGCCACCATTGCCGCCGGCACCGCCCGCGCCGCCGGCGCCGCCAAAGCCGAGACCGATGTTGTTGCCGCCGGCGCCGCCGGTGCCACCCAGGCCGCCGCCACCGCCGACGCCGCCGGACGCGGCGATGGCATCCGCCGTCTGGGTGATCGCCGCCACTGTCACCGCGGCCGCGCTGAACACCAGGCTGGCGCTGCCGCCGGTGGCCGAACCACCGCTGCCGCCATTGCCGCCCGCGCCGCCGGCGCCGCCGATGCCGCCCACGCCGGCCGGTGAGCCATCAACACCCGCCGCGCCGTTGCTGCCATTGGCACCCTGGGCCCCATTGCCGCCGCGGCCGCTGCGCGCCGTTGCCGCCTGCACCACGTCGCCGCTGGTCAGCACCGTCGCCGCGCCGCTGGCCAGCACCAGTGCCACGCCGCCGGTGGCAAGGCCGCCGCGACCGCCATTGACGCTGCCGCCCGAGCCGGCGAGGCCACCGTCGCCGCCGCTGGCCAGCACCGATTGTTCGACTGTGCCGCCGATCGTCGCGCTGCCATCGCCCACCCGCAACGTCGCGCTGCCGCCAAGCCCATCGCCACCCGCGCCGCCAAAGCCTTCGCCGGCAGTCCCGCCGTTGCCGTTCGCGATCATCTGCGCACTGGCCAGTGCCAGGCTGGCGCTGTCGGCGGCGATCGTCAGCGTGCCGCCCTGGCCCAGCCCGCCGCTGACACCGTCGCCGCCAAGGCCTTCGCCGCGCAGCAGCGCCACTGCGTTCGCCGCATCGATCTGCCCACCATTGCTGGCGATGACGCTGGCATTGCCGCCGATACCGGCGCCGCCATCGCCCAGATTGCCGCCGTTGCCGCCGAGACCCTGGGCCTGCAGCGACAGCGCTGCTGCCGAAACGCTGCCGCCGGCGCCATCGGCGGTGATGCTGATGCTGCCGCCGCGGCCCGTGCCACCGTTTCCGGCTCCGAACGCAGCGCCGCCGATGCCATCGGCGCGCAGGCTGGCCGGTGCCGTGAGGGTCGAACCCGCGCCGGCGCGGATGGTGATGCTGCCGCCGATGCCATCGCCGCCGGCGCCGGCACTGCCATCGGCTCCCGTCGCCGACACGTCGAAACCCGACAGGATCGGCGCGGCGAGCACGCCGTTAACTTCACTGATCAGCGTGATGCCACCGCCGGTGGCGCTGCCGCCGATCGCACCGCCACCCGCGGTCGCAGCTGCCGTGAAGGTAAGCGCCGTTGCCGACAGCGTGCCGCCGGTGCTGCGTGCCGCAACCTGCCCTCCGGTGGCACTGCCGCCGATACCGATGCCCGGATCGGCAATGCCCGCCGCGGCGCTCGCATCGAGAGTGATGTCACCGCCAATCGTGATGCTGCCGGCCACCATATCGCCGGGCCGCGCCGCATCGAGGAAAAGTTCGACCGCCGCGCGGCCACCCGTTGCATTGCCGCCGCGCGTGCCGCCCACTCCACCAACAGCACTGGCGTCGCCAAGGAAGTTGCTGATGGCCAGTGATCCGGCCGCGCCGGTGATGGCATTCTGCGTCGCCTGCAGTTGCGCCAGCCCGGCAGTGGCGTTGCCACCCGCCGCCCGCACCGCGCCCGGCCCCTGGCCGAGCCCGCCGTCGCCGCCAAAGGCATAGGCATCGAAGCCGACCGCCGCGGCGGTCACCGGGCCGCCGCGCGCGGCAAGCGTCGCGCCCCCCGCCAGCGCGCTGCCGCCAGCGCCACCCAGGCTCGGGACATCGGGGCTGACACCGCCGTCGCCGCCGCGCCCGGCCTCGGCCGAGACATCGAGGAAAACCGGGCCCAGCGTCGCGAAGCCGGAAAGCGGTGCCACTGCCGCTCCGCTGACGATGCCGATGGTGATAAGGCTCGTGGTTGCATTGCCGCCAGCACCACCGGTGCCGCCGATCGCACCGGGGAAATCGAGCGCCGCGCCGCCGTTGCCGCCATTGCCACCGAGCGCATAGGCATCGATATCGAAACTGCCGACCGTGAGCTGGCCATTGGCGGCGCCAACGAGCAGGTTTGCCCCGCCCGCAAGGGCGTTGCCACCGCCGCCGCCATCGGTACCGGTCAACGCGAAGATCGACGCAGTGCCGCCGATGGCATTGATGTTGATGTACAAGGTATCGGCGGTCACCACGCCGAGGCCGAGTTCCTGCCCCGCACCGGTGTTGACCTGGTTGTCGCTGAACAGTGTCGTGGCGTTGCCGCCGCCTCCGAAGAAGCCGTTGCCGCCGCGGGCACTGCCGGTCAGCCGCAGGTCGCCGTTGAC
>JANOCM010000110.1:0-3460 GCA_031412175.1 Alphaproteobacteria bacterium | reverse complement strand
GCCGGCGGCATCACCCAGCACATCGGCGCCTACCAGATCATGACGAAGTCGAAGGACAAGATCACCTTCCTCGACACGCCGGGCCACGAAGCCTTCACCCAGATGCGCGCCCGCGGCGCCAGCGTCACCGACATCGTCATCCTCGTCGTGGCGTGGGACGACGGCATCATGCCGCAGACGATCGAGGCCATCCAGCACACCAAGGCGGCCGGTGTGCCGATGATCGTCGCCATCAACAAGATGGACAAGGCCGGCGCCAATGCCGAGAAAATCCGCCAGGCGCTGCTGCAATATGACGTGCAGGTCGAATCGATGGGCGGCGAAGTCCAGGATGTCGAGGTCTCTGCGACGCAAAAGACTGGCCTCGACGAGCTGATCGAAAAAATCCTGCTGCAGGCCGAAATCCTCGAATTGAAGGCCAACCCCGATCGCGCCGCCGAAGGCAGCGTCATCGAGGCACGGCTCGACAAGGGCAAAGGCGCTTTGGCGACGGTCCTTGTCCGACGGGGCACGCTCAAGCGCGGCGACATCTTCGTGATGGGCCAGGAATGGGGCAAGGTCCGCGCGCTCGTCGACGACAAGGGCGCCCAGGTGAAGGAAGCCACGCCGTCGATGCCCGTCGAAGTGCTCGGGTTGACGGGTGTTCCCGCCGCCGGTGACCCGGTCACCGTCGTCGAGAGCGAAGCCCGCGCCCGCGAAGTCGCCGACTATCGCGCCGGACTCGCCAATGCCAAGCGCATCGAGCAGGAACCGGCCAATCTCGAGACGATGTTCAGCGTGCTGCGTGCCGCCAAGGCGCAGACCTATCCGCTGGTCATCAAGGCGGATACGCAAGGGTCGGCCGAAGCCATTGCCGGGGCGGTCAACAAGATCTCGACCGATCTCATCAAGGCCAAGGTGCTCGCTGCCGGGGTTGGTGGCATCACCGAATCCGACGTGACCTTGGCCAAGGCGAGCGGCGCGCCGATCATCGGCTTCAACGTTCGTGCCAATGCCAAGGCGCGCGAAATCGCCCAGCGCGATGGCGTCGCGCTGAAATATTACGACGTCATCTACGACCTGATCGACGAAGTGAAGGCGGCGATGGCCGGCCAGCTGGGTCCGGAGGCGCTCGAAACGGTCGTCGGCCGCGCCCAGGTGCTCGAAGTCTTCCAGGCCGGCAAGACCGGCAAGGCCGCGGGTATCCGCGTCACCGAAGGCTTCATCAAAAAGGCACTGCGCGCGCGTGTCATGCGCGACGATGTCATCATCTACACCGGCGTCATCGCTTCGCTGCGGCGGTTCAAGGACGATGTCGCCGAGGTCAAGATGGGTCTCGAATGCGGCATCACGCTGGAAGCGTCGTCGGACGTCAAGGCGGGTGACGTCATCGAGACGTATGAAGTCGAGATGCGCGACCGGACACTCTAGCGCGGCCGCGCGCAGCGAGCCGATTGCGCAGCGATCGGTGAGCAGCGCGCGGACTCGCGCGCGAGCGGCCGGCGGGGCGGGCGGATACCCCGCCCGAACCCGTCCGACGGCGCGGCTTTGCCGCGTCGCTCTTTTTTTCCTCTGACTGAAGCACAAGATTTACCATGCCGCGTGCCACCCCCGATTCCCAAGGCCGCTCGATCCGCCTCCAGCGCATCGGCGAACAGGTGCGCCATGCGCTGGCGGAGGTCATCGGCCGCGGCGAATTGCGTGACGAGCTCTTGCAGCGGACAATCGTGTCGGTCAGCGAAGTGCGCGTCACCGCCGATCTGCGCCACGCGACTGTGTTCATCAAGGCGCTGGGCGGCGGCGACGACCAGGCCGTCGTCAAGGCGCTGGCCAGCCACGCCCGCTATCTGCGCGGCGAGGTGGCACGCCAGATGGTGACCAAATACACCCCCGACCTGCGCTTCCGCGCCGATGAAAGCTTCGACGCCGGCGCCCGCATCGATGCCATTTTGCGCAAACCGTCGATCGCCCGCGACCTCGAACCCGAAAACAAGCCGCGCCGCCTGTCGGACATCCGCGACGAAGAAGAAGCCCGCCTTGGCGACGACGACTGAGCTTTACGTGCCGCTCGCCGATGGCGACATCACCTGGACCGGCCATGTCCGCGATACCTGCGTCTTCTCGCTGCTGCCCGGCGAGGAATCCGACCTGTTGCGTGGCCGGTCTTGACCATCAACGGCTGGATCATCCTCGACAAGCCGCTCGGCCTGTCGAGCGCCCAGGGCGTTGCGGCGGTGAAGCGTATCCTGCGTGGGGCCGGCATCCGCCCGGATCGCATCGGCCATGGCGGCACGCTCGATCCGCTCGCCACCGGGGTGCTGCCGATCGCCATCGGCGAGGCAACGAAGCTTGCCGGCCGGATGCTCGATGCCAGCAAGGGTTATGACTTCACCGTGCAATGGGGGACGGCGACGGCGACCGAGGATGCCGAAGGTGCGGTCGTCGCCACCTCCGACGCGCGGCCGACGGACAGGGAAATCGCCGCCATCCTGCCGCGCTTCACCGGGCCGATCGACCAGGTGCCGCCGGCCTATTCGGCGCTGAAGGTTGATGGCCAGCGCGCCTATGCGCTCGCGCGCGCCGGCGCGACGGTCGAACTGGCGACGCGCCATGTTACCATCCACAGCCTCGACTTGCGCAACACGACCCCTGACAGCGCGACCTTTGCCGCCAGCGTCAGCAAGGGTACCTATATCCGCAGCCTCGCGCGCGACATCGCGGTGGCGCTCGGCACCGTCGGCCATGTCGTCATGCTGCGCCGCACCCGGGCCGGGCCGTTCAGCCTCGAACGGGCAATAACGCTGGACAAATTCGAGGCGCTGGTGCAGGGGGCGCAGCTTGAACAGGTTCTCCTGCCACTGATGGCGGGGCTGGACGACATCCCGGCTCT
Source organism: Alphaproteobacteria bacterium (assembly GCA_031412175.1). Lineage (GTDB taxonomy): Bacteria > Pseudomonadota > Alphaproteobacteria > Sphingomonadales > Sphingomonadaceae > Sandarakinorhabdus. Next base: position 591 of record JANOCM010000110.1, on the reverse strand, counting down.
TGCGATCGATCCCGAACAGGCGGCGGCACTCCGACAGGGGCGCAGGCTTTTCGGGCACCCTGCCACACCCGGCACCTATCTCGCCTGCCTCGGACCTGGTCCCGTGGCGCTGGTGGAGATCGACCCAGAAGCGGTCCGGGTTTTGCGCGGGTTCAACATCTGATTCGAGGAGTAACCGATGTCGATTACCGCTGAACGCAAGACCGACGTCATCAAGGACAATGCCCGCGCCGCCAATGACACGGGTTCGCCCGAAGTCCAGGTCGCCATCCTTTCGGAGCGCATTGCCAACCTGACCGAACATTTCAAGACGCACGCCAAGGACAATCACAGCCGCCGCGGCCTGCTCGTCCTCGTCAACAAGCGCCGCTCGCTGCTCGACTATCTCAAGAAGATCGACAGCGCGCGCTACACCGATCTCATCGCGAAGCTCGGGCTGCGTAAGTGACCTTGGGCAAGTAACCTCGGGCGGCCCCACTGCGGGGCCGTTCGTTTGTCTGGCTCCGGCGATGGTCGCCGGGCCGGCTGCGCACCAGCGCAAATGCAGGCAAGCGTTGCAGCAATAGGGCCGCCGCGCTGACACGAAAGACG
>JANOCM010000109.1:0-1895 GCA_031412175.1 Alphaproteobacteria bacterium | reverse complement strand
GCGAGCCTCGCCGAACTGCCGCGCGCCATCCGCCGGGCGGCCAAGGTGGCGCTGACGGCGCCGACTGGCCCGGTATTCCTGTCGATCCCCGGCGACGTGCTGACCTCGGAAGCCCCCGATGATCTCGACATGCTCAGCCCGACGCGCATCGGCGGCCGGATGCGCGGCGATGCCGATGCGATCGCCGCCGCTGCGGCACTGATCCGCGCCGCGCAAAGCCCGGTGATCTTTGCCGGTGACCATGTCGCGCGATCGGGCGCCCATGCCGAGCTGGCGGCGCTCGCCGAAGCCATCGGCGCGCCGGTCTATCTCGAGGGCATGGCCAACACCGCCGCCTTCCCGTCGAACCACCGGCTGTATGCCGGCACCGTCGCGCGGATGACGCCGGCGCTGCGTGCGGTGATGGACAAGCACGACCTGCTGGTGTCGATCGGCGCCGACCTGCTGACGCAGAGCCAGGCGACCGGCGTCGAGGCGTTGGCGCCGGGGACGAAAGTCGTCCATCTCGACGACGAGCCGTGGCAGATCGGCAAGAATTTCGCCGCCACCGCCGCGATCCAGGGTGACGCCCGAGCGACACTGCCGGAGCTGACGGCGCTGGTCGACAATTGCGGCGCGCATCGCAGTAACGCCATCGCGGTGGTGCTCGCCGGCAGCCGCGCCGCGCTGCTCGCCCGCGCCGACGCGCTCGCCGGCGAGATGCCGTTGCAGCCGCTGCCGGTCTTGAAACTGATCGGCGAACTGCTGCCCGAGAACGCCATCGTCATCGAGGAACTGCTGTCGAGCGGCATGAACACCGTCCGCCACCTGGTGCCGGCGGTGGCGCCCGACAGCTGGTTCGGAATGCGCGGCGGCGGCATCGGCGTCGCCCTGCCGCAGGCGGTGGGGATGCAGCTCGCCAACCCGGAACGCCCGGTGGTCGTGCTCAGCGGCGACGGCAGCGCCATGTATTCGGCCGCCGCGCTATGGACGCTGGCGCATTACCAGCTGCCGGTCATCGCGGTCATCTTCAACAACCGCGGCTATCGCATCCTCAAGCAGCGGACGCGGGCGATCGGCGACCACAGCGCCCGCACCGACACCTATGTCGCGATGGACATCGAGGCACCGGCGATCGATTTCATGGCACTGGCGCAGGCGCATGGCGTGGCGGGCGTGCGGGTCGAGACGCTCGACGGTGTGCGCGCGGCGGTCGAGACGGCGCTTGCCAGCCGGTTGCCGACGCTGATCGAGGTGGTGGTGGCGCGGGAGGTGTAGCCCGCCGGCGGGCCGATTTGTCGTCACCAGCGCCGAAAATCCGCCCAAAACCTCACTCCGGAAAGAACGCCCCCGCGACGCCCGGATAGACCACCGGGCTCGCCGCGCCATCGGCCGCCACCGCCGACACGCCGAAAAACCAGGTGTCGATGTCGATGCCCTTGAGCACCAGCGACGTTTCGCCCGCCGGCACGTCGCGGCTGTTGGACCAGGCAACCGCCGTCGTCGGCCGCCACCAGACGCGGTATTTGGCGGCGCCGGCCACCGGCTTCCAGCTGAGCTTGGTATCGGGCGAAACCTGGCCTTCGACGGTAACCCCCGATGGCGTTGCCGGCGCCGACGCCAGCGCCGCGAGCGCGGTGACGTTGAGCGTCGTCACCTTGGCGAGATAGGCGAAATCGACGCCCGAGATCAGGTCACCATAGGCACGGCCATTTTCGGTGCGAATATTCTGGTGCTGGCGGTCGTAATTTTCCTGGCGTTCGGTTATGCGCACCGCCGGATAGCCGGCCTGGAGCATCGGCACCTGATCGCCGCCGCGGCCGAAGCGATCGGTGCGCCAGACCTGTTCGACCGCGATGCCCGATTTCAACCCGGCGATGAAGCGCGACAGGTTGCGCGCCGGGCTGTCGACTTCG
>JANOCM010000108.1:0-4066 GCA_031412175.1 Alphaproteobacteria bacterium | reverse complement strand
CTGCTTGGGCACCAGTTCGCCGACGATCAGCGACAGATAGGTGGTGATGACGATGACGACGGCAAAGCCGATTTCCTCCGCCAGCGCCGGGCGGAAGCCGAACCAGTTGCTCAGCCGCTGGCCGACCGGGACAGCCAGCGTCGCCCCCGAATAGGCGCCGTTGATGATGCCGACGAGCGTGATGCCGATCTGTACCGACGACAGGAAACTACCGGGGTTTTCGGCGAGCGCCATCGCCGATCGCGCGCCGCGGTGGCCGGTGCTGGCCAGCGCGCGCAATCGGGGTCGCCGGGACGAAACGATCGCCATTTCGGACATGGCGAAAAAGCCGTTGAGCAGGATCAGCGCCACGATGATGGCGGTGTCCAACCAGGGGAAAGGCTGCATCGGCTCCGGATTCGGCGCGGGGCTGCGCTGCCCGCTCGGGGGCATGATAGGGGCAAAAGCCGCCGCCGCGAAGAGGGGCTGTTCATTTTCGGCTCAGGCGGCAACGCAGAATGGCAATCACGCGTTCATCTCGCGCCGCTATGCTGGCGCCGTTACAAAAACTAGGGAGCCCTCAACTTGGCCATCGCACCAAAGCTGACCATCGCCGTCATCGCCTCCAGCCTGGCGCTGGCTGCCTGCGTCACCGATCCGAACACCGGGCAGCAGTCGCTGTCGCGCCCGGGCGGCGCAGCGCTCGCCGGGGCCGGGGCCGGCGCCTTGCTCGGCGCCTTGCTCGGCGGCCGCAACAACCGCGCCGAAGTGCTGATCGGCACCGGCATCGGCGCGATCGCCGGCGGTGCCATCGGCGGTTACATGGACAAGCAGGAGCGCGAATTGCGCGCCCGCACCGCTAACACCGGCATCGAGGTCGAACGCCGCGGCGAGGAGATCAACCTGAAGCTGCCGTCGGGCATCAGCTTCGATTTCAACTCCTCGGCGGTGAAGCCCGAATTTCGGCCGGCGCTCGACCAAGTGGCGCAGACGCTGGCCAGCTATCAATCCACCTTCATCGACGTGTCGGGCCACACCGATGCGATCGGCACCGATGCCGTCAACCAGCGATTGTCCGAACAGCGCGCGCAGGCGGTGGCGGATTACCTCAGCTACCAGGGCGTCAACCGCGCTCGCGTCGCGACGCGCGGCTATGGCAAGCAGTTCCCGATCGCGTCGAACGACACCGAGGCGGGCCGGGCGCAGAACCGCCGCGTCGAGATCAAGCTGTCGCCGGTGACCGAGCAGGATTACCAGGGCGCGCGGCCGGGCTATGCGCCGCCGCCGCGGCCGGGCTATCCGCAGTAGCATTCTTTCCTCCCCCCGGAGGGGGAGGAGGGTCAGCCGCGTAGGACCGCTCCGACCTTGGCCGCGGCGGCGATGATCCGCGCCGAGACCGCCTCGATCTCGGCGTCGGTCAGCGTTGCGGTCGTCGGCTGCAGCGTCACCTCGATGGCGAGGCTGACCTTGCCCGGCCCGATCGCCGCGCCGGCGAAACGGTCGAACAGCCGCACGCCGGCGATCAGTGCCTTGTCGGCCTGGGCGACGGCGCGGACGAGCGCATCGGCGGCTAACTGCTCATCGACGACAAAGGCGAAATCGCGCGTCACCGGCTGCAACACCGGCGGCGCATAGGCGGCGCGTGCCTTGCGGCGGGCGGGCGGCAGCGCGTCGAGATAAAGTTCGACCGCCGCCACCGGGCCCTTCAGGTCGAAAGCCGCCAGCGTCGCCGGGTGGATCAGCCCGAAATCGGCGAGCGCCACCTTGCCGAGCACCAGCCGCCCGGCGCGACCGGGGTGCCACCAGCCGTCGGCGGGGGCGGCGACGCTGAGCCGGTCGACCGGCGCACCGAGCGCCGCGAGCGCGGCAAGCGCCTCGGCCTTGGCATCATAGGCATCGAACGCCGCCGCGCCGCCGGTTTGCCAGCCGCGCGCGCGGGCTTCGCCGGTCAGCACCAATGCCGCGGTCGGATGCTCGCCATCGCCGAGATAGCGCTGGCCGAGTTCGAACAGCCGCACGCTGCCCTGGCCGCGATCGGCATTGCGCTTCGCTGCCGACAATAGTCCGGGCAGCAGCGACGGCCGCATCGCCGCCATGTCGGTCGAGATCGGATTGGCGAGTGTCCACGCCGCGCCGCCGAAGGCCGCCGCCTCGCGCGGCGGCAGGAAGCTCCAGCTGATCGCCTCGTCGGCGCCGCGCGCGGCGAGCGCGCGCCGCAGCCGGCGTTCCTGCTTCTGCGCCGTTGTGGCGGTCGGCCGGGCGACACCTTCGGCACGCGGCAGCGGCGCCGCGATGACGCGATCGAGGCCGTGGATGCGGACGACCTCCTCGACGAGATCGGCCTCGCCGTCCCAGCCTTCGGTGGCACCGGCAACGCCGACGTCACGCCGCCATGTGGGCACCGTGACGGTCCACACATCACCGCGTGTAACGCCGAAGCCGAGCCGCGCCAGGATATCGGCCTGCTCGTCCTCGGCAACAGCGATGCCGGCGAGGCCGAGCACGCGCGACGGGCGATAGGTGACGGTTTTCGCGGCCACCGGCGCCGCCCCGGCGCGGGTGATTTCGCTGGCGGTGCCGCCGCACAGTTCGCGCACCAGATGCGTCGCGACCGCCAGCCCGTCGTCGAGGAACGCCGGATCGACGCCGCGTTCGAAGCGTGAGCGCGCGTCGCTGGTCAGCATCAGCTTCTGCCCGGTGCGCGCGATGCTCTCGGGATCGAAATAGGCGCATTCGATCAGCACGTCGGTGGTTTCCAGCGAACAGCCCGACGCCATTCCGCCCATGATGCCGCCGATGTCGTGGACATGGGCGTTGTCGGCGATCACCGTCATGGTTTCGTCGACCGTATAGGTCTTGCCGTTGAGCGCCTGAACCTGCTCGCCGGGCCGGCCCTTGCGCGCCACCAGCCCGCCGTCGAGCGTCGCCAGGTCATAGACGTGGAGCGGCCGGCCGAGATCGAACATGACGAAGTTGGTGATGTCGACCAGCGCCGAAATCGGTTTCTGCCCGATGGCGCGCAATTTCGCCTGCAGCCAGGGGTGCGACGGCCCGTTGCGGACGCCGCTGACCGTGCAGGCATGGAATGCCGGGCAGCCGGCGGGGTCGTGGGTCGCGACATCGGGGCCGGCGCCGGCGCGCGGCACGTCGAACGATGCAACCCGATAGGCCTCGGCGAGGGTCTTCAACCGGCCCAACCCGGCGGCGGCAAGGTCGCGCGCGATGCCGCGCACGCCCATGCAATCCTGGCGGTTCGGCGTGATCGCGACGTCGAACACCGGGTCGGCAAGGCCGGCCCAATCGATGTAGCGCGCGCCGACCGGGGCATCGCCCGAAAGTTCGATGATGCCGTCATGCTCTTCCGATAGTTCGAGCTCGCGCATCGAACACATCATCCCCGATGATTCGACACCGCGGATGGCAGCGACCTTCAACGTGATGCCGCTGCCGGGCACGAACGTCCCCGGCGCGCCGAACACGCCCTTCATGCCGGCGCGCGCATTGGGGGCGCCACAGACGACCTGGACGGGTTCGCCGGCGCCGGTATCGACGCTCAGCACTTGCAGCTTGTCGGCCTGGGGGTGGCGCTCCGCCGTCAGCACATGGGCGATGGTGAACGCCGCCAGCCGTGCCGACGGATCGTCGATGCCATCGACCTCCAGCCCGATGCCGGTCAGCGTTTCGGAAACCTCCGCCACGCCGGCTGGCGTATCGAGATGTTCCTTGAGCCAGCTCAGGGTGAATTTCATGCGCCGACTCCCCCCGACAGCGTTGGCACGTCGAAGGCCGAGAAGCCGTGATGCTTAAGCCAGCGCAGATCGGCATCGAAAAAGGCGCGCAGGTCGGTCATGCCATATTTGAGCATGGCAAGCCGATCGACGCCGGTGCCGAAGGCAAAGCCCTGGTAGACCTCCGGGTCGAGGCCGCACGCCGCGATGACGCGCGGGTGCACCATGCCGCTGCCCAGCACCTCGAGCCATTTGTCGGCTTCGCCGGCGCCGGCGGGTTTGCCGGTCTTCGACGAATAGCCGACATCGACTTCGACCGAGGGTTCGGTGAAGGGGAAATAGCTCGGGCGGAAGCGCAG
>JANOCM010000107.1:0-3999 GCA_031412175.1 Alphaproteobacteria bacterium | reverse complement strand
GTTGTTTTCGGGAACGCCGATCGGCATCGGCCCGGTGGCGAGCAACCCGATCGCCGGCATCGCCGGGCTGGGGCTGTTCGCCGAATGGGCCGGCGCCGAGGCGTTCCTGCGCCCCGACGCCGATCTGAAGACGCTTGCCGAAGCCGCCGAACGCTGGCGCCGCACCGTCGCCGGCCATTGGTCGTACGATGCGCCGCCGCCGGGCTGGGCCGGCAGCGACGGCCCCGACGCCATCATCCGCCGCCGCGTGCAGAAACTGCTCGATTTCGACGATCCGGCCGACTGGGCACTGCGGCAGCTCGCGCTGTGGTCCGACGATGGTGACGGCGCGGCGCTGCTGGTGCGGCTGCGCAAGCGCCATCCCGCCCTGCTCGCCGCCGCCGCCGCGGTGCCCGATCCCATGGCACGCGCCGCGCTGCTGCTCGATCGCAACCTGCCGTCCGCCTTTGTCCCGCCACTCGCCATCCTAGGAGCACCGCCATGACCGACGACACCGCCCGGCTTGAAACCCTGCGCGGGCAATTGACGCCCGAGATGCTGGCCGCCGTGAACGCCAAGATCGCCTCCGGCACCTTGCCGCGCGCCGTCACCGCGGCGCTGCCCGACGCGATCAAGGCCAGCACGAGCAACGACGCCGCAAAGCTGGAAAGCAATGTTCAGCTGCCGGCATTGGAAGCCATCGTGCGGCTGACCGGGCGGCCGCCGCTGCTGATCCGCAACGACGCGGTCGAGCTCGAACCCCTGCCCGACCTGCCGCCCGATACCGGCGTCAAGATCAAGGCGGTGCAGAAATGGATCCCCTCGGTCGGCCGCGTCGAGTTCGTCAATTCGAGCTCGCGCTGGGGCGGCACCGGCTGGGTGATCGACAGCCGCCCGACCGGCGATATCATCATCACCAACCGCCATGTCGCCAAGCTGGTGGCGCAGCGTGCCGCCGATGGCAGCGGCGTGTTCATGCTCAGCCCGGCCGGCGTGCCGAATGGCATCCGCGTCGATTTCCGCGAGGAAGCCGGCAGCGGCGCCAACGATGTTAGCCACACGGTCAAGATCGTCGCCATCGAATATCTTGCCGACGACCTCGCCGCCGATTGTGCGCTGCTGCGCGTCGCCACCGATGCGCCGGTGAAGCCGAGCCCGCTACAGCTTGCCGCCGCCGACGGCGCGGTCGACGAGCTGGTGACGCTGATCGGCTATCCGGCGCGCGATTCGCGCAACGATGCCGACGCGCAGGAAAAGTATTTCCGCGAGCTGTATGATGTGAAGCGGCTGGCGCCGGGCCGCATCACCCAGGCGCTGAGCGGCGAAACGCTGCTCATGCACGATTGCACCAGCCTTGGCGGCAATTCGGGGTCGCCGCTGATCAGCCTTGAATCGGGCAAGGTCGTCGGGCTGCATTTCGCCGGGGTGTTCGGCGTCAACAACAGCGCGGTCGGCGTCGACACGCTGCGGAAACTGCTGACCGGCAAGGTCTTCCCGGGCCATGAATTCCCGCAGAACAGCGAAACCGTGGCGCCGCCGCCGTTTGGCGACGATGTCCACCCGCCCAGCTATTTCAAGGGCCGCAAGGGGTTCGCGACGAAGTTCCTCGACGGCGGCAAGGTCGCAACGCCCTGGCCGGCGGTGTCGGCAGCGCTCGCCCCCGGCCTCGCCAAGCCATCGGACAAACCCAAGGAAAAGCACGAGCTGCGCTACACGCATTTCGGGGTCAAATATTCGGCCGCCGAGCGCCTGCCGCTGATCACCGCGGTCAACATCGACGGCCAGAAATCGGTCCGCATCAAGCGCAGCGGCGACCAGTGGTTCGCCGACCTGCGCATCGCCGCCGAGGTCCAGCTGACCAAGAAGAACTTTGCCGATGCCGCGATCGATCGCGGCCATATGGTGCGCCGCGAAGACCCCAATTGGGGCACCGAGACGGTCGCCCGGACCGCCAATTTCGACACCTTCCACTATGTCAACGCGGCGCCACAGCATGCCCAGCTCAACCAGGGCAAGCTGCTGTGGCTGGGGCTGGAGGATTACATCCTCAACAATGCCCGCACCGGCGGCTTCCGCGCGTCAGTGTTTACCGGCCCGATCCTGCGCCCCGGCGACCCGATCATCGACGGCGCGCGGGTGCCGCTCGAATATTGGAAGGTCGTGGCGACGCTCGACGCCAGCGAGACGAAGCTGCGCGCCACCGCCTATCTGCTCAGCCAGGGCCAGCTGATCCGCGACCTGCTGCTGAAGCGCAGCCGTACCGAAGGCATGGAAGGCGTCGAGCTCGGCGCCTATCGCACCTTCCAGATCGCCATCGCCGATCTGGCCGATGCCACCAGCTATGATTTTTCAGCCTATGTCGCCGCCGATCCGCTGTTCCGCCCGCAGGAAGCCGTCGCGGTGTCGGACCCGGCGTATATCCCGCTGACCAGCCTCGATGCGATCCGCCTGTAAGGCGGCGAACACCCCATTGACGCGGGGGCAGCGCCGCGCCGACACTCCCGCCATCATCGGGGGGAGAATGACGATGCGGCATATCCTGGGCGGGCTGGCGCTGTTGCTGGCGTCCGGCGCGGCGGCGGCGCCTGCCGATACCGTGCTGCTGCACGGCCGCATCATCACCGCCGATGCGACCGACAGTGTCGCGCAGGCGCTGGCGATCAGCGGCGGGCGGATCACCGCGGTCGGCAGCGACACGGCGGTACAGGCGCTGGTCGGGCCGAAGACTCGCGTCATCGACCTGAAGGGCCGCGCCGCGACCCCCGGGTTGATCGACACCCATGCCCATATCCTGTCGACCGGCATCGGCGAGCTTTACGAGATCAAGCTTGCCGGTATCCCGTCGGTGAAGGCGATGGTCGCCGCCGTGGCGGAACGCGTGACGAAAACCCCCAAGGGCCAATGGGTCGTCGGCAGCGGCTGGGACGAAGGCAAATTCGCCGACGGCAAATACCCGACCGCCGCCGATCTCGATGCCGTCAGCCCCGACAATCCGGTCTGGCTGGAAAACACCACCGGCCATTATGGCGTCGCCAATTCGGCAGCGCTGCGCCTCGCCGGGGTCACGGCCAGCACTGCTGCGCCGACCGCGGGCACCATCGAGCGGCTGGCAGATGGCCGCCCGGCCGGCGTGCTCAAGGAAACCGCCGAGACGCTGGTCACCAAGCTGATCCCCGATTCCACCGCCGAGCAGCGCCAGGCGGCGCTGCGCCACATGATCGGCCAGCTGCACGCCGAGGGCATGACAGGTTTCAAGGACCCGTCGATCGGCCGCGACGACTGGGCGGCCTATCTCGCGCTCGCCCGAGCCGGCACGCTCGACATCAACGCCTGCGTGCTGTTTTCGGGCGGGCGCTCGCTGGCGACGGCAACCGCGGCGCTCGCCAACATCCGTGCCGCGAAAACCGAATTGGCGACCGTCGCCGACACCACGCTCGGCGTCTGCGGGGTCAAGCTGTTCATGGATGGCAGCGGCGCCGCGCCGACCGCCTGGATGTACCAGGACTGGAACAAGCACCGCAACGAGATCGCCACCGGCAACACCGGCTATCCGCAGATCGAACCCAACGAGTTCAAGCAGATGGTCAAGATGTTCGTCGAAGCCGATATCGGCATCGGCACGCATGCCATCGGCGATCGCGCCATCGACTGGACGGTCGATACCTATGCCGAGGCGCTGCAGGCGCATCCGGTCAAGGACCTGCGGCTGACGATCATCCACGCCAACACGCCGACGGACCATGCCATCACCGCAATGGCCGAGCTGCAGCGCCGCCATGGCTCGGGCTATCCCGAAAGCCAGGCGGAGTTCGCCTGGTGGATCGGCGACATTTACGCCGCCAATCTGGGCGAAGCGCGCAGCCAGCGGCTCAACCCCTTTGCCACCTATCTGAAAAAGGGCGTCATCTGGGGCGGCGGATCCGACACCAGCGTCACGCCGTTTCCGGCGCGGCTCGGCCTGTGGGCGTCGACAGCGCGGGCGACGACGCAGGGCCGCTGGGGCGCTGCTCCGTTCGGCAC
>JANOCM010000106.1:0-21495 GCA_031412175.1 Alphaproteobacteria bacterium | reverse complement strand
GCGATTTCGAACCAGCGGCGGTAGCAGGCGAGCTCGAAGCCCTCGCTGTTGACCGACAGGTGGCGATAGGCGGCGCGAAACCGTGTGTAGCCGGGCGGTTCGGCCGCGGGGCCGATGATATTGACCGCATAGCCGGCACGGGCTGCGGTGCGGCGGAACACCTCGACGAACGGGGCATTCCGGCTTTCATAGGTCCACATCTGCATCGATGTTACCAGTAGGCTCCGCCGGCGGTTTCGAAATTCTGGAAGCCCGGCGGGCGCTCCTCCAGCCCCGGGCGGGTCCACGCCGGGGTCATCAACGCCTTGTAGGCCGGGTTGATTTCCCAGCGGTTGCCCATGATGCCGAACAGCAATTGCGTCGATCCGCCCATCACGATGGCCGTCGCCCCCCGCGAGGTGGCGCGGGCGCCGACCGGCAGGCCATAGGCGCCGGCGCCGATGACGACGACCTGGGGGTCGGTATCGGCAACCATGCCGTCGAGCCGTTCGAGATTGTCGAACCAGCTTTGCCCGGCGACATCGGTTTCGCACTGGGTCTGCGGTGCCTGCACGACCTTCAAATCGCAATCGCCGAGCATCGGGGTGGCGAAAAGCGCGTCGCGCCGCGCCCATTGCGCCATGATCGTCGACTTGAACGGGCTGACGATGGTGACGCGCTTGCCCGCCCAGGCCAGCGGCCAGCGCGTGGCGGTGAAGAACGGGTCGATGTCGACGAGCCGGCACTTCAAGGCGGTGCGCGGGCACAGCAATTTGTCGTGCGGCGTCCAGGCGGCATAAAGGTCGATGCGCGCGATGGCTTCGACATACAGCGCCGCGAGCCGGTCGATGCCGGTGTCGGTGGTCGGGAAATAGCCGGCGAGCAGCTTCAGCCGTTCGCGATTGAGCGGTTCATACGGCGGCAGGTCGCCCGCCAGCCCAAGCCGGTGGCGCAGATACCAGGCCGCAGCGCGGCCCTCGGTCTCGCCGACGCGCGCCACCAGCCGGCCACCCTCGACGACCATGCGGGCGATCGCCTGTTGCGCCGCCTCCCCCGCGACATCGGGCATCGGCACGCCGCGCAAGGCGTTGATCTGCGGCACATTGAGCAGCGGCCCGACGCGCCGCTTCACCTGCATGATGAGCGTATCAGCCAAGTTGCAATTCCTGCCTTGCCGCTTCGGCGAGATGCGCGATCAGCGCCGGGCCGTGCAGCCGCGCCTGCCAGCCCAGCCGTTGCAGCGCACGCGTCGCGCGGCCGCAGCTGTAGCCGATCTCGTTGGGGCGGAACAACGCCGGGTCGCTGTCGACGTGATCGCGGTGGTCGAGCCCGAAATGCGCGAACGCCGCGCCGGTGAAATCATCGAGGCTCATCGGATAACCCGTTGCGATCACGAAATCTTCCGGTTCCGGCTGTTGCAGCATGGCCCACATCGCCTCGACATATTCGGGGGCGTGGCCCCAGTCACGCACAATGTCGGTCTGGCCCAAAGTCAGGCGTTCGCTGCTGCCACCGGCGATGCGCGCCGCGGCATGGACGATCTTCGACGTGACGAAGCGCGCCGGGCGCAGCGGGCTTTCGTGGTTGAACAATATGCCGGTCGCCGAAAACAGCCCATAGGCCTGGCGCCAGGCGGCGACCTGCCAGAAGGCGCTGGCCTTGGCGACGCCATAGGGGCTGCGCGGCCGGAACGGCGTCTCCTCGTGGGCGGGCACGCCGCCGGTATCACCGAAACTTTCCGACGATCCCGCCGAGTAGAATCGCGCGCTCGGCCGCGTCAGCCGGATAGCCTCGAGCAGGTTCTGGGTGCCGAGAACGATGCTCGACAGCGTTTCGGCGGGCTGGGCAAAGCTCAGGCCGACCGAGCTCTGGCCGCCAAGATTGTAGATTTCATCGGGGCGGCAATCGCCGAACAGCCCCATCACCGAGCCGAGATCGAGCGGGTTCATCGACCGCCGCACCACGCCGCCGGCGATGCCCAGCGATCGCAGATTGGCGAAATCGCGCCCCTCGGCATCGCGTGACGTACCCCAGACCTCATAGCCCTTGCCCAGCAGCAATTGCGCCAGATAGGCGCCATCCTGCCCGGATACGCCGACAATCAGGGCCCGTGGCATCGGGGTGCGGTCAGGCCGCGCTGGCTTCGGCGAGCAGCCGGTCGAAATAGGCGATTGTGCGTTCCAGCCCTTCGGTCAGCTGCACCTTCGGCGCCCAGTCGAGCACATCGCCGGCCAGCGTGATGTCGGGCTGGCGCTGGCGCGGATCGTCGGTCGGCAGCGGCCGGCGCACCAGCGTCGACTTCGATCCGGTCAGTTTCAGCACCAGTTCGGCAAGCTCGATCATCGTGAATTCGCCGGGATTACCGATATTGATCGGGCCGGTGACGCTGTGCGGCGTGGCCATCAACCGCAGGAAACCCTCGACCATGTCGTCGACATAGCAGAAACTGCGCGTCTGGCTGCCGTCGCCGAAGATGGTGATCGGTTCGCCCTTCAGCGCCTGGACGATGAAATTGCTGACGACGCGGCCGTCATTGGGGTCCATCCGCGGACCATAGGTGTTGAAGATGCGGACGACCTTGATGCCGAGATCATGCTGGCGGCGATAGTCGAAGAACAAGGTTTCGGCGCAGCGCTTGCCTTCGTCATAGCAGGCGCGCGGACCGATCGGGTTGACCCGGCCCCAATAGGCTTCGGTCTGCGGGTGGATTTCGGGATCGCCATAGACTTCGCTGGTCGATGCCTGGAAGATCTTGGCGTTCACCCGCTTGGCCAGGCCGAGCATGTTGATGGCGCCATGGACGCTGGTCTTGGTCGTCTGCACCGGGTTGACCTGGTAATGCACCGGCGACGCCGGGCAGGCGAGATTGTAGATCTCGTCGACTTCGACATACAAAGGCATGGTCACATCGTGGCGCAGCAACTCGAAGCGCTTGTGGCCGAGCAGATGTTCGATGTTGCGCTTGCGCCCGGTGAAGAAATTGTCGACGCACAGCACATCGTGGCCGGCCTCGACCAGCCGTTCGCACAGGTGCGAGCCGAGGAAACCTGCGCCGCCGGTGACCAATATGCGCTTGGCCGATAGCGGGCCTGCTGGGGGCATGATGGTATTTCCGATGAAACAGGGTTGAAATGCGCGTTGGGTCTTGCCCTCAAGCGACTGCGGCGTCAACACAACGCCACAGGTGCGCGCGCCGCAACGGCGGGGCGTGCGGGGAGCGTTGATGAACATCGTCGAAGTCATCGAAATCGAAACGCCGGCAGCACCGTCGCTGGCGATGCGCCTGCGCCGCAACTGGATGTGGCCGGCCGGCGGCCTCGTCGCCGGCGGCGTAGCAGCGCTGCTCTATCTCAACTTCGCAACCTATGAATATGCCGCCAGCTACCGCGTCACGCCGGTGCGCAGCGATGGCCCCGGCCTGTCGAGCAGCTTGTCGAGCCTGGCCGCCGTCGCCGGCGTGTCGGTCGGGCGCGGCGACGCGGCCAAGCCGTTCACCCTCTATCTCAACCTGTTGAAGAGCCGCGATGTCGCCGCGCTGCTGGCGCGCGACCGGTCGTTGATGCGCAGCGCTTTCAATTCATCGTGGGACGAGCGCGCCAAGCAGTGGCGGCAGCCGCCGAGCAAGACGCGCTGGCTGAAAAACCTTGTCCGCGGCCTCGCCGGCGCGCCGATTCCGGCATGGACCCCGCCCGATGCGGCGCGGTTGCAGTTGTATCTGCAGGATCATGTCAGCGTTTCGGATGACCAGCGCAACGCCATCGCGACGATCAGCACGACCAACGAAGACCCGAAATTCGCCATCAAGCTGCTCGATGCGCTCGATCGCCAGTCCGACAAGCTGGTCCGCGACCGCGCGCTGGCGCGGGCGGAGGCTGCCATCGCCTATCTGAAGGCGACGCTGCCGACGGTGACGCTCGCCGAACACCGGCTGGCGCTGGCGGATTCGCTCGGCGAACAGGAACGCGTCCGCATGATGTCGATGGCATCGTCGTCGTTCGCCGCCGAGCAGCTGGGCGCCATCGTCGCCAGCCCCGAGCCGGTGACGCCGAACCCGTTCCTCACCATCGCCGCGCTGGGCGGGCTGGGGCTGTTGTCGGGCGCGCTGGTCGCCATCAACCGCAAGGTGCGGCGCTGACGAAAGGGCGATTTCCGGCGGGTTTTGCCTGAACGGCCGCTCAAGCAGATACGGCGATCTTTCCAACCCTAATCCGCCGAAACGCCCGCCCCTAGTTGCGCGCCAGGATCGCCACCGTCGCCACCGATGTCAGCAGCGTGCCGATGATGCCGGTCACGTCCTTGATCAGATCGAGCTTGAACAGCGGGTCGATGTCCTTGGGCACGATGATCGTCGATCCCGGCGGCACGATCGCGTTCGAACCCCGGCCCCAGCCGCGGTTGCTGATCGGTTGCGACGTGCCGTTGGGCAGGACGAGGAAGATACGGCCTTCGTCGGCGCTCTTCGACGGGCCACCGGTCTCGCGCAGATATTGCTGGATCGTCTTGTTGGGAACGAATTGCAGCGCCGTCGGATTCGACACATCGCCCAGTGCCAGCACGAAATTGGGCTTTTTCGGCATCACCACGGAATCGCCGCTTTCGAGGACCGTATCGAGATCGGGGCGCACGGCGAGCACGCGCGGATCGGCCTCGACCACGACACGCCCGGGCGCCTCGACCGTTGCCAGCTGGGCGATCAGCTGCTGGCCGCCCGCCAGCGCCCCGGCCGAGGCTTCCTTCCGCGCCGATACCGACAGCAGCGCCGTCGTCAGCTCGCGGCTGGTGCGGCGCAGGCCTTCCTGTTGCAATTCCTTGACCGAGCGGCGGGTGAAGATCGCGCCATAGGGATAGGCGAGCGATGACAGCCCGCCGGCGCGCGCCGTCAGCTGCGCCAGCGTTTCGCCCTTGCGCACCGAATAGAGGCCGGGGCGGTTGAATTCGCCCGAAAGCAGCACGGCGCCGGCTTCGAACTGCGGCTGGGCAGCGTTGAAGCGCAGATCGTCGCCGGCACGCACCGTCACCGCGGTCATCGCGGTCGGATAGCCTTCGGTGGCGAAACGCTGCTGGCTGACCTCGGCACCCTCGGCGCGGGTCACGTCGAGCGTCATTCCCGATGTCGTCGACAGCACGCCTTCGGCAACGCTGGCGAGTTCGGCGGCGGTGGCGGAGCCGGCGATCGGATAGGCCCCGGGCCGGCGCACCGCGCCGCCGACAGCGACGGCGTTTTCGATCAGCACCGGCAGCAAATCGGGCTCTTCCTCGAACACCGCCTGGCAGCGGTTGTCGGCGGCGTGGGCGGCGCGCGCCGAGAACGCCGTTGCCGGCGATTCCTCGATCAGCTCGTCGCGCGGTTCCGCCTGCGGATTGGTGCGATAGCCGGTCTGGTCGTCGCCGGTGCGCAGCACGGCATCGCCGCCGCGGCTGCCGTTGGCGAGCGAACCACCGGTGGCAGCGACTTCGCTCTGCCCGGCGCGCTCGACGATGAAGGCGGCGCGGGTGACGACCGTAAAGCGCGTCGTCTGGCTGTCGCGAACCAGCGTTTCCAACCGGTCGAGCGAGGCGCATTCCTTCAGCGTGTTGGGCTGGCCGAGCACGATGCGGCGCACCGGCGTGCGGTTGATGAAATCGATGTCGTCGCGTGAGAACACGTACAGCCGGTCGTCGCTGCGCAGCGCCACGCCCGGGCGATTGTTGAGTGCGCTGAGCAGGTTGATCGGTTCGAACACCCGCGCCGCCGTCACCGGATCGCGGCGGATCAGCAGCGCCATCGGCAGATACGTATCGGACTTTAGGTCGCTGACGCCACCGAGCAGATCGCGCACCGTCGGCGCCGCCACCAGCGCGCGCGGGCCGGGATTGGCAACATAGCCGCGCAGCACGACGCGCCCGGTGCTGCCGCCGGCGCTGCCGCCGGTCAGCTGGATGGCATCGCCCGGCACCAGCGCCGTCGCCAGCGTCGCGGCGCGGATATACTGCTCACTGCCGTCGGCGGTGATCCGGCTGATGGCGATCTGGTTGCCGCGCGGCCGCACCGCCCCGCCGGCAAAGCCGAGCAAGGTGCCAAGCGACGACCCCTTGCGGATTTCATAGATGCCAGGGCGCGCGACGCTGCCGCCGATGGCGACGGTATCGCCGATCACCGGCACGATGACGCGATCGCCATCGCGCAGCCGCACCGATGGCGGCGCGCCGATGCCGAGCAGGCCGTAAAGATCGACGCTGATACTGCTGCCACCACGGACGATGCGGACGTTGCGCAGCGACCCCGATCGCCGCACGCCACCCGCTGCCGCGAGCGCCGCCGAGACATCGCTGAGCGAGGTCAAATTATACTGGCCGGGGCGATCGACCTCGCCGCCGACAAAGATCGTCGCCGATCGCACCGAGCCCAGCGAAATGAAGACTTCGGTGCCCAGCAACGTCCGCCGCGTCGCCGCCTGCAGGTCACGCGTCACCGCAGCAATCGAGCGGCCGGCGGCGGAAATCGGCGGCAGCGCGCCGATGATAAGCCGGCCATCGCGATTGACGCGCACCGTCTTTGAATCATTGGTGGCGCCCTGGAACTGGACGATGACGTCGTCGCCCACACCGATGACATAATCATCGCCGACCGCGCCGGTCAGCCCGCCGCTGCTCGCCGTCGCCGACTGGAACAGGTCATAGCCGAACTGGCGCAGGCTGGGATCGGCAAGGCGTTCGCGATATTCGCGCTCGATCGGCGATGGCCGGTACAGCCGCGACAGGCCGGCGCGTGCCTCGGCGCGGCGCAATTCCTGTTCCTCGCGGGTGTCGACGCGGCCGCCCGAAAGCGCCGCGCGCGGATCGATGCCGCCATTGTTGTCGCGATTGTCACCCTGGCTGCGGGCGCGATCGAGCGCATCGCCGGCGGTGCCGGTCGTGCCACCGAGCTGGCCCTGGAACTGCTGGAGCAACTTGGGGTCGATGGCCTGCGCCAGCGCCGCCACCGGCAGCAGTGCAGCAAGCGTTGCGGCCATCGCCATCGTGCCGGCGATATGCCCAAATGCGTTCCGCATCGTTGTTCCCGAACCCCATCTTGCGTGCCCAATGGCGTGTAGGGGCGGGCCGCGACAGCGTCAACGACCTCGCGGCGCCACAAGGCCCGGGCGCTAGAGGCGCTTCACCGCGTCGGCAACGCGGGCATCGGCCTGTTGCAGCAGTGCGTGGCCGGCACCGCTATCGGCAACAAGATCACGATCGGCATGGACAAAGCGATCGCCGAGCGTGCCCTGGCCGCGGGTACCGACCGACGGCATCACCCAAAGGGCGGTGGCAAGGGAGGCAATGATCGCGATCTTCAACATGGGGACACCTGAACTCGCGCTGCTCATTGCCCCCCGGCTTAGCAGCAATGCTGTTGCAATCTTGTGAACGAACCTGCCGTCCTTAAACATTTCGGGGTCATCTCGCAAGTGCGAAATAACCATAACGGTTGTAGTATGACTTGATGCCGGCAAACGTGTGCCAGCGCACAATGCTGCAACGGGCCGTCGCCATTCGGCAACGGTTCGTCGCACAATCGCTGAACGCTGCGGCGCGGCGGGCCGTTCAGCTGCGGCCGTTGACCAAATCGGAATAATCCTTAGCCAATGCTTGAGTCAGCGCGCCGACTTCGAACCGCCACGGTCCGATCTCGGCAAGCGGAGTCACCTCGGCGGCGCTGCCGGTCAGGAACGCCTGTTCGAAGCTTTCCAGTTCCTCCGGCCAGATCGCGCGCTCGACGATTTCGATGCCGCGCTTGCGGGCAAGGCCGATCACCGTGCGCCGGGTGATACCGTCGAGGAAGCAATCGGGCGTCGGCGTGTGCAGCTTGCCATTACGCAGGAAAAAGATGTTGGCGCCGGTCGCCTCCGCGACCTGGCCGCGCCAATCGAGCATCAGCGCGTCGTTGTAGCCGGCATCCTCGGCGGCGTGCTTGGACATGGTGCAGATCATGTAGAGCCCCGCCGCCTTGGATTTGGTCGGCGCGGTATAGGGCGCCGGCCGCCGCCACGGCGCGATGTTGAGGCGCAGCCCCTTGGCGAGCGCCTCAGGGCCGAAATAGGCGCCCCATTCCCAGCAGGCGATGGCGAGATGCGGCTTGGTCCGCTGTGCCGACACGCCCATTTGTTCCGACCCCCGCCAGGCGATCGGGCGCACGTAACAGTCGACAAGGCCGTTGGCGGCGATCGTTTCGTTGACGGCGGCATCGATCTGCTCGCGCGTCCAGGGCAGCTTGAAACCGAGGATCTGCGCCGATTCGATTAGGCGCTGGTCGTGCTGTTCCAACGCGAACACCTTGCCGCCATAGCAGCGCATGCCCTCGAACACGGCGCTGGCATAGTGCATGGCATGGGTGAGGACATGGACATTGGCCTCGCGCCACGGCCGCAGCGCGCCATCGAACCAGATGAAGCCGTCGCGGTCATCGAAGGTGGCGTCGACCATGAAAAAGCCCTTTCGTGCAACATTGTGTTGCCACGGGCGCATCCCGCAGCAGGTTCTTGCCACGGGCTAGGCATTCGTGCAAGATATGTCAACATGACTGTCCCATCTCGCGCCCAGAAATCGCCGCCCCAGAAGGCGCCGGCCCGGCTGACACCGATCGCCGCCGCCTCGCCGCTGTTCCTGCGCGAGGATGAGATCCGGCGCGGTATCGAGCTGTTGTATTTCGGTTATTCGGCGATGATCCGCGGCGCCGATGCGATCCTGGCGCGCGAAGGTTTCGGCCGCGCCCATCACCGCGCGCTGTATTTCATCGCCCGCCGCCCCGGCCTTGCCGTCGGCGACCTGCTGCGCCTGCTGGCGATCACCAAGCAATCGCTCGGCCGCGTCCTCAACGAACTGCAGGCGCACGGCCTGGTCGAACAATCGGTCGGCACCCACGACCGCCGCCAGCGGCTGCTGCGGCTGACCGAACGCGGCGCCGCGCTCGAAGCGGCGCTGTTCGCCGAGCTCGAGGCCGGCATGGCCGCCGCCTATGGCGAAGCCGGGCAAAACGCCGTCACCGGTTTCTGGGCGGTGCTGGTCGGGCTGATCCCGGCCGAGGACCGCGCGCTGGTCGACCGGCTCGGACAGGGGTGAGAGGGGCTCAGCGGGACTCGCTTGCAGATGGCGGAAGCACCGCTCCGCTCGTCCCGAGCGAAGTCGAGGGACGTTGGGGGGAGGGCTGGCGCGTCCCTCGACTTCGCTCGGGATGAGCGGAACGGGTTCAATCAAGCTGCAAGCCAGCTTCAGCGCGCCGGCGGCGCCCAGCCGAGATCGACCGGATCGCCGCCCGGTCGCGGCGCCAGTTCCCAGACCTGGCGGCCGGTTACGACCACCGCCACAGGGCGGCCATCGCCATCGGTTTCGGGGCGGTAGCGCAGGCGCTGCTCGATCAGCCGGCAGGTGGTGGCATCGAGCGCTTCGTTGCCGCTGGTGCGCGTCACCCGGCAGCCATGCGCGCGACCATCGGTATCGACGATGAAGCGCAGGTACACGGTGCCGCTGGCGCCGGCGTTGAGCGCGGCGCGCGGATAGTCGCCATTGCCGATGCGGCCGCGCAGCAGCTTGAGCGGCGTGCCGCCGCCGCCGCCATCGCCGTCGCCGGCATCACCGCTGCCAGTGCCCTGCCCGTCACCGCCGGCACCCGTGCCGGGGCCGATGATCGGTGCGGCGCCGGCGCTGGCGTCGCGTCCGATGCCGGCGACGACCGCGGCAAGGTTGGGTGGCGGAATTTCGGGGAGTACGACGGGTTCGGGGGCGACGACCGGGCTGGCGACGGAGCGGCGGTTGGGTGGCGCCGAGGCCCCGGCAGGGCGCGGGGCGCGCGCCTTGCGCTGCGCCGGGGGTGGTGGTGGCGGCACGTCGCGGAGAGCGAAGACGCGCAGGATCGGTTCGAGCTGCTGCTTTACCTCGACCGACAGCCCGGCGAGCAGCAGCCAGCCGAGCAGGCCGTGGAGCAGGCCCACGGCGACCAGTGTTCGCACCTGCGGGCGATCGGGGGCTATGGCGGCCATATGGGAAGTATCGCACGCGCCGAATGAACGAAAAATGATTGGGGTCTGGGGCCTAGGCCCCTCACGGACTTGGATCCGGGACGCCGGAGGCCCTTACTTCGACAATTCCCGCGACCGCCCCGCCGCCGCCGCGACGGTCTCCGCCAGCAGCGGCGCCAGCCCCGGCTGCAGCACCGCCAGCCCCGCCGCGGTCGTGCCGCCGGGTGACGTCACGCGCGCGCGCAGGTCGCCTGCCGGGACCGTCGCATCCGCCGCCGCCAGCGCAGCGGCGCCGGTCACCGTGGCGCGCGCCAGCTGCATCGCCAGCGCCGGATCGAGACCAGCTGCGGCCCCTGCCGCCGCCAATGCCTCGATGAAGGCAAAGACATAGGCGGGGCCCGACCCCGACAGCCCGGTGACGGCATCGAACTGGGCCTCGTCGCTCAGCCAGACCGTCGTGCCCGCTGGGCCGAACAGCGCCTCGGCAGCGCCTTGCGCGATTTCGCCGGCGGTGGTGAACAGCGCCGTCGCGCCCATGCCGATCGCGGCCGGGGTGTTGGGCATGGCGCGGATGATGGCGGAGCGCGGGAAGACACTGGCGATATCGGCGACGGTGACCCCGGCCATCACCGAAACCACCAGCGTCATCGGGCCGATGACCGCGGCAACCGGCGCGACCGCCTCGCGCCACGCCTGGGGTTTCACCGCGAGCAACAGGATTTCGGGGCTGCCGACGGGCGGCGCGGTGCCGGCGCTGATGCCTTCGGGCAGGTTCACGGGCGCCGGATCAATGACGGCGACCGGTCCCATGTCCTCGGCCAGCCAGCGGCGCAGCAGCGCGCCGCCCATGTTGCCGCAGCCGAGCAGCCAAATCGGCGCCCCCACTGGGTTCACGCTTCTCCGGTTCCCGTTGCGGCTACGCTCACGCTTCGCCGGTTTCCGTTGCGGCTACGCTCACGCTTCGCCGACCGTCTCGAGCAGCGCCGCCGCCATTGCATCCTGCGGGGTGCGATCGGCGAACATCACCAGCTGGAAGACGGGGTAAAAACGTTCGAACTCGTCGACTGCCGCTTCGACCAGCACTTCGGCCTGGCCGATGGTCAGGTCGGGGGCATCCTCGTCGTCGTCATTGTCGAGCAGGGTGGCGTGGCGGAACAGCACCGTGCCGTCCGCCGACCACAGCTCGAAATGGCCCATCCACAATTGTTCGTTGATCAGGCCGAGCGTTTCATAGATCGCCTGGCGGCGATCGTCGGCGCAGATCAGGTCGGCGCGCGCGATGATCTGCAGCACGCGTTCTTCCTCGCGCCACAGCGCGCGCAACTGGTAGGTCGCCCAGCCGCCCTTGATCGAGGTGCTGATTTCCTCGTCGCCGGAGCGCTCGAACGCCCAGCCATTGGCATCGAAGACATGTTCGAGCATGTCGATCGGCGCGGCTGGGCCCGGCGTGAAATCGATGTCGACCAGGCTCATTTAGTAGCCCCCCGCAACGTCACACCCCATCTATAGGTGCTTCCCGCAGGCTGGGCAGCCTTCGGCGATTCGGCAAGCGCGCGACTCGGTCGCAATTGGCAAATATTGTGGATAATTACACCTTCGCAGTCTTTTTGGGGCGCAGTGCGACAATTTCGGCACGCAGCGCGACAATTTCGGCCTTGAGAATTTCGACCGCTTCGCGCGCCGCGGCGGCGTTGGCCTTGACCGCTTCGAATTCATCGCGGTCGACCGCATCGCTGCCGCCGACGAAATCGCGGGCGCGGCGGCGCGCGGCGTCCTGCGCCTCGCGGCCGACGCCGGCGAGCGTGCCCAGCGCCGAGCTGGCAACCTTCGACAAATCCTCGAACAGCTTGTTTTCGGTCTGCATCGTCAAACCCCTAGTTGAAAGGCGTCGGCCGCCGGATTGATCACCATGATGCGGGCGTTGAGCGCGCCGGCAAAGCACAGCCACACCAGATAGGGCACCATCAGCCATGCCGCCACCCTGCTGACCCGGGCAAAGGCGAACGTCGTCGCCACTGCGACGATCAGCATCAGCGCGATGATGCCCAGCGCCGGGGTGATCTGGTGGAAACGGAAGAAGACCGGCGACCAGGTCAGGTTGATGACGACGCCGATCGCGAACAGCGCCAGCGCCAGCCCGCGCCCCGGCGCGCGCTTGTGGCCCCAGACGATCGCCGCGGCGATGGCGATGACGGTGTAAAGGATGCTCCAGGCGATGCCGAACACCGGCCCCGGCGGCTGCAGCGCCGGCAGGCTGAGCGTCTGGTACCAGGCATTGTCCTCGGTCGAGCCCGAATAGCGCGCTGAAAGCCCGCCGAGAACGAGCAGCAACGGCACCAGCACGATGCCGGCCCGCCATTGCGAGCCGCGTTGGGAGGATATGGCCATGCGGCGGCCCTTAGACGATATCGCCGGGCGGCAACAGCCTTTCGCCCGCGAGCAGGAATTCGACATTGCCCTCGGGGCCGGTGATCGGGCTTTGGGTGATGCCGGTCACCGTCCAGCCCGGCTGCGCCGCCAGCCAGGCCGCGGCGGCGTCGCAGACCCGCGCATGGATGGCGGGATCGCGGACGACCCCGCCCTTGCCCACCTCGCCGCGCCCCGCCTCGAACTGCGGCTTGACGAGCGCCAGCAGCCGGCAGTGCGGCGAGGCGAAATCGAGCGGGCGGTCGAGCACCTTGGCGAGCGCGATGAAGCTGGCGTCGCAAACGATGATGTCGATGGGTTCGGGGATATGCTCCGGCGTCAGCAGCCGCGCACTCAGCTGTTCGAGCACGACGACGCGCGGGTCCTCGCGCAATTTCCACGCCAGCTGGTTGGTGCCGCTGTCGACGGCATAGACCCGCGCCGCGCCGCCGGCCAGCAGCACATCGGTGAAGCCGCCGGTCGACGAGCCGACGTCCATTGCGACGGCGCCGGTGACACTCCAGCCGAAATGCGCCAGCCCATGCGCCAGCTTGACGCCGCCGCGCGACACCCAGGGGTGGTCGCGGCCCTTGACCAGCAGCTCGGCATCGTCGGCGATCATTTCGCCGGCCTTGGCGACCTTTTTGGTGCCGACAAAGACCAGCCCGGCAAGGATCAGTGCCTGCGCGCGTGTCCGGCTTTCGGCGAGGCCGCGATTGGCGAGCAGCTGGTCGGCGCGGGTTTTCATCGCCCTGCCGATAGAGGGATCAGCGGGTGAAGACCAGCTTTGGCCCCGGATCGGTCATCGCGTCGCCGGCCTCGGCAAAGCCGGTGACGCGGTGGGTGACGTGCTCGGGGTGCAGCCGGCCACAGGCCAGGCAATCGAGCACCGCCGGCAGGTGCGTGCGTGAATCCGCCCGCGCCAGGGTGAGCGTCAGACCCTTGTAATAGGCTTCGGTCAGCGGCACCGGCGTGGTGCGACCGAGATGGATGGCGACGCTGGTCAGCACGCCGTTGCGCGCCGCGGAGCGGATGGCGAAGCCCAGCGCCTCGGCACTTCCCGCCGCCTCGACGACGATGTCGAACTGTTCGTCGGCGCGGCGGCCGTCGCTGAGCGCCAGCGGCGCGGCGACGGCGCCCATCGCCACGGCGCGGGCGCGGCGATCGGCGTCGTCGTCGAGATAGAGCACCCGCCCTGCCCCCTGCGCCACCGCGGCGCCGGCGGCGTAGAGCCCGACACTCGCCGCCAGCCCGCCGACGACAAGCACGCTCGCCCCCGGCCGGTCGGCGAGCTGCGGCGCCACCCCGCGCCAGCCATCAACGATATTGTCGGTGGCGCTGGCGACCTTGACCGGATCGAGCCCCGCCGGCAGCGGCACCAGCATGTGATCGGCGAACGGCACATGCATCCGGTCGGCGAGCGCGCCGCCATATTCGGTGCGGCCGGTGGTGGCGAGGCCATAGTTGGCGAGCGGCGGCAGCGTCTCGCAACTGCCGGTATACCCACGCCGGCAGCTGGCGCAGGCACCGCACGACAGCTGGAACGGCACGATGACGCGCTGGCCGGGCACCACGCCCGCCGCGTCGCCGGCGTCGACGACTTCGGCGACGCATTCATGGCCGAACGCGAATGGCCCGGCAAAGGGCACCGCGCCGGTGGCGATGTGGAGGTCGAGGTCGCAGCGCGCCACCGCCAGCGGGCGGACGATGGCGTCGCGGACACTGGCGAGGCGCGGGGCAGCGACCTCACGCCATTCGAAGCGCCCCGGCGCGAGGAAATGCAGCGACTGCATCGTCACTTGGGGCTGAACCCGGCGGCATTCTGGCCATCGACCATCGCCGGGACGGCGAAATAGCTGACCTCGGCGGGCGCACCCCAGCGTTTCACCACCCCGGCCTGCCAGGCGTCATTGTACCAGGCCTCGGCAGCGGCGCGGCTCGACCACAAATACATCCCGCCGGCCTTGCCATCGTCGCCGATGGTGAAATATTTGCGCACCAGCCCCGGCACCCGCGCATAGTCGGGCACCGCCGCCTGGAACAGCCCGGCGAGGCGATCGCGCGGCATCGCGGCGGGGATCGGCACGGCGACGAGAACGGCGACGGGTTCGGCAGCAACCGGCGCGGCGGCGATTAGCAAGGCGAGCAACAGCGTCTTCATGGCGGATCCTTTCGGAGGTGACACCAAAAGCCTAGGCACCGGCGGCCTGCTCCGCTATGCGCAATCCGGCAAACCAGCATTGCGGAAACGCGATGCTTGCACGGGGGGGAACGGCGATGGACCTGGGTGGCGAGCTCGGCGGTATCGAGACATTGGCGGCGGTGGCGCGGCTCGGCTCGATCAGCGCTGCGGCCAAGGCGGCGGGCATTTCGGTGTCGACCGCGGCGCGCCGGCTCGATGGGCTGGAGGCGCGGCTGCACCTGCGCCTCGTCGATCGGCGCAGCAACGGCGCGCGGCTGACCCCCGATGGCGCCCGGCTGGCGGCGCTCGCCGAACCCTTGGCAGACCAGTTGGGCGAGATCGCCCGCGCCGCCGAGGTGCTGCGCCACGGCACCGGCCCGGCGCTGGTGCGGGTGTCGGCGACCGAGGCAATCATCGCCGATATTCTCGCCCCAGCGCTGCCGCTGCTGTGGGAACAGGCGCAGGGCGTTTCGGTGCAGCTGCAATCGCAGGGCGCCATCGTCAGCCTGGCGGCGCGCGACGCCGATGTCGCGGTGCGCATGGTGCGGCCGACCGGCGATTCGCTGCTGATCCGAGCATTGCCACCGCAACCGATCGGGCTTTATGCCAGCTTGGGCTGGCTCGCCGGCCGCGACCCTGCCGATATCGACCTGAAGGCGGTGCCGATCCTCGCTTATGACGACAGTTTCGGCCCGCTGCCCGAACTGGCCTGGCTCGCCGGCCTGGGGCTGACCGGCGCCATCCGGCTGCGCAGCGGCTCGACGCGGGCGCTGCTCACCGCCACCCGCGCCGGTGCCGGTGTCGGGCTGGTGCCGTGCCGGTTCGCCGACGGGCTGGTGGCGATCCCGGCACCGACACCGCCGCCGGTGCGCACCCCCTGGCTGACCGTCCATCGCGACCTGCGCCGGCTGTGGCACGTCGCCGCCGTCCACCGCTGGATCATCGCCGCCTTCGACGCCGACACCCCCGAAACGCCATGAAAAACCCGCCCGGCGCGAACCGGGCGGGTCTTCATCCCTTGGCAGACCCTAGAAGCGCAGGCTGAACGCCGCCTTCACGCCATGGTCCTTCAGCCCGTCGCCGACCTGGCCGCTGTAGCCGAGATCGAGGCTGGCCTTTTCGCCCAGCCGCGCGGTGACGGCGAGGCCCAGCGCCGCAACATCCTGGGCAATCGGCGGCCCGGCGATGTCGAAGGCCGATCCGGCGCCGAACTGCAGGCGCAGCGGCGTGACCAGGTTGCCGCCGCTGGCATGGCGCCAGCCGGCCGTCGCGGTCAGGCCGAAATCACCGGCGTTACCCACGGGAAGCCCGATCTTCACCCGGCCACCCAGCGTCGTCACCCAGTAATGATCGCTGGTGTCGCCCGGCGCGCGCAGCTTGGCCGCCCCGCCGGTTTCGGCAAAGCTGTCGGTGCTGATGTTGACATAGGCGACCGCGGCAAAGGGCTCGAGACCCAGGCTGCCGATGTCGATCTGATAGCCGATGTCGCCGAACAGCTGGAACTGGCGGGTCTTGTAGTCGCCGGTCAGCGTGTCGGTGAAACCGGGGAACGTCGCCGTCCGCCGCGACTTGATCGTCCGCCACATGTTGGCAATGCCGAAGCGGCCGCCAAAGCCGCCGGCTTCGAAATTGCCATAGGCGCCGAGGTGGATGTCATCGGTATCGGCCCGCGAGCTGCGCGCCGCGACATCGACCTTCGCGGCGCTGTAGCCGGCGAGCACGCCGATCCGCCAGTTTTCCGATCCCAGCGCATCGAAGCCGAGGAAGAAGCCGCCGATATCGCGTTCGTACTTGGCGGCGTTGCCATCGCCATCGACACTGCCCCACGATCCGAAGGCGTGGATCCACAGCCCCTTGCCGGTTTCTGTGGTGTTGAGCAGATGGGTGTTGACCGCTTCACGGACAAACCGGCTGTCCTCGAACGTCACGCCGCGCAGCGTGGCGTGGATCTCGCCCGAAACGAGGTCAAATGCCGCCTGCGCCGATCTGGTATCCGGCAGATAGGCGATGGCGGTATAGACCGCGCCATTGCCGGCAGCATCGACCCCCGATGCCGATGCCAGCTGGTTCGGCGTGCCGGCGGCCGAGGCAAAGCTGCTCGTCTGCGCGACGTTCAGATAAACGTTCTTGGCGTCATAGGCGGCGACGACATCGATGAACCGCGACACCCGGTTGTTGCCGGTCAGCACATAGCGGCCGTTGACCGCCGTGGCCGAGGTCAGCACCGTGTAGCGGGTGCCGAGCACATAGCGCGCGGCATCGGTCTTGGTGACGTTGAGGATCGCCCCCGATGCCAGCGTCACGTCGCCGCCGGTGACGATCTTGTCACCCTGGCCGGTCGACGCGACCTCCACCGCATAGGTCGATGCGGCGCGCTGGACAAAGGTGCCGGCGACGTTGAGCGTGCCGATCGACGCCCCCGGCGCGATCGTGCTGCCCGCCGCCGCATCGACCGAACCGACCGTGCCGGTGCCGCCGAGCAGCGTGCCCGTCGCCAGCGAGACCGCCGAGGATGCCAGCGCGCCGTTGACGATCAGATTGCCGGTTTCCACGCTTGTCGGCCCCGACAGGCCGTTTTCGCCGACGATGGTCAGCGTGCCGACCCCGCGCTTGGTGAAGGTGCCGGTGCCGTTCAGCGCATTGCCGAGCGTTGCCGCCTCCGGCTGGTCGATGATCAGCGCGGCGTCATTGAGGATGGCGCCGGCGCCGAAGCTGCCGACCTTGCCGATCACCGTGCCCTCGGCGATGTTGGTGTCACCGGCATAGGTGTTGACGCTGTTGAGGATCAACGTGCCGGCGCCGATCTTGGTGATGCCAACTTCGCCGATCAGCGCGGCGTCGATGGTGGCGACCATCGCTGCGGCGTTCTCGCCATCGTCGCCGACCTTGATCGGCGCGCTGGTGCCGGCCAGCAGGATCGGGTCGCCGGTGATCAGATAGCCACCGACGGTGAAGGTCATCCCCGAAACGGTGACCGGGCCATCGGTGTTGTCGACAGTGACGACACCCGGCTGGCCGGCAAACTGCACCAGGCCGGGTTGCGGCGTCTGGACGGAATTGCTGGCGCCGCCATCAGTGGTGAAATTGGTCTTCCTGGCATTCCAGACGCCATCGCCGCCATCGATGACACCGTTGGCGGCATTGCCTTCGCGATCACCGTCCCAGACCAGATAGGTGTCGCTGGGCGGCGGCGGCGGCGGCGGATCGATGTCTGGCGGCGGCGAGGCGCCGGGCGAAAAGGCGGCGCCGCCATAGGTGAAATAGCTGTCGAACGACTGGAAGCCCGACAGCAGCAGCTGGAACGGCGTATCGGCAAAGATGCTGAACGGCCCTGTCGTGTCCGACACATTGATGTCGCCAAAGCTGAAGCCGGTGCTGCCGATCGGATTGAACAGCGAGGCGTTGGCAAAGGCGCCATTGACGACCAGCGAGCCGAGCGAATTGGTGTTGATGATGATGCTGACGAAATCGGTGGCGAAATCGGCCGTTCCCGATGGCGTCGCGAAGACATAGGACTTCAGCCACTGGTCGGCACCGGGCACGATGGTCATGGCCGGGTCGGTATCGACCCCGGCCTGGCCCTGGCCGATCAGATATTGCGCCACCAGCACCTTCTTGCTGGCATCGATCTGGTTGCCGCCGACGACCCGGCCTTCGTAAAAGGCCCCGGCGGCGAGCGTCGCGACGACCGCGCCATTGACCCGCACCTCGGTGTCATCCGCCGTGGCGACGATGCGCACGACATTGCCCTGGGTACCGGTGCGCGGCGTCTGCGCGACGAGATAGCTGCTCGACAGCAGGTCGGTGCTCGGCATCTGCTCGACGATATGGTCGCAGGCCGAAACCCCGGTCGGGATGTTGGTGCAATTGTTGCCCGAAAACACTGCGATCGGCTTGTCGCTGGTGATGCGGCTGCCGGTCAAATTGGTGCTGGCCTGGTACATGTAGGTTTGGCCGGCGTTGAGCGTCACATCGAACGCCGCGGCGCCCTTGGGCGTGAACGTCACCCGCGTGTTGTCGGCGGTCGCCTGCACCGACATCTGGTCGGGGCGGATATTCTGGTAACCGGCGACGACATAATCGGTGCCCAGCCGGTCGCCGTCGATCAGATAGGTCATGTCGGTGGTGGCCGGCTGGCGGCTGAGGAAATAGCCGCTGACGTTGGAGTTCGCGGTGATCTGGAACCCCTTTGATTCCACCGATCCGGCGCTAAGCTCCGACGCGTTCGGCAAGGTTACCACTGCGAAACCCTGGGAACCGAGATCGAAGGCCTGGTTGAAACCGCTGCTGCCCAGCACCGAGCCCGTCGTATTGGCGGCACCGAAGATGAAAGCCTGGCGCTGGCCGCTGCCGTTATTGTTCGGATTCATCTGGAAATACAGAATGTTGGCAGATGCGGTGGACGCAATGGTGGCTGCCATGGCGGCCATTGCCACCGTACCCAGTAAGCGCTTCATGTTTGACCCCTGTCCAAACATCAAACGGGACGTTGCCCGGAAACGCGACCTTTTATGAACAAAACATTGCACATTATTGCGTGGCTGTAACTAGGGATATTACAAATCTTGCGGCGCTTGTTGCATTTTTGCCACGGTCGCGCCGGGGCATGACATTCGGGCGTTGCCCCCCTAAAGCCGGGGCATGACCGCCACGATCCGCGAATTCCGCTATGGCGACATGGGCGCCATCGTCACCGCCCAGGCCGAATATTACGACCGCGCCTGGGGCTGGCGCGGCGACATGGAGCCGTTGCTGCTCGACGTCTGCGCCGATTTCCTCCGCCGCCACCAGCCCGGCCGCACCAATTGCTGGATCGCCGAACAGGATGCCCGCTTTGCCGGGTCGATCTTTTGCTGCGACGCCGGCGATGGCGTCGCGCAATTGCGGCTGCTCCACATCGACGATGCGGCGCGCGGGCAAGGCTTGGGCCGCCGGCTCGTCGCTACCTGTGTCGATTTCGCCCGCGCCGCCGGCTATCGCGAAATCATGCTGTGGACCCACGCCGTGCTGCTGCCGGCGCGCAAACTCTACGCCGATGCCGGGTTCACGGTTACCGCCACCGCCACCCACGACACGTTCGGGAAGCCTGAGCCCGGCGAAACCTGGACGCTGACATTTTGAGCCGCTTTGCCTTCACCATCGCCGCCACCGACGGGCTGGCGCGCACCGGCGCCATCGCCATGCAGCGCGGGACGATCCGCACCCCGGCGTTCATGCCGGTCGGCACCGCCGCGACCGTCAAGGGTCTGCGCACCGGCGAAGTCCGCGCTGCCGGTGCCGACATCATCCTCGGCAACACCTATCACCTGATGCTGCGCCCCGGCGCCGAGCGCATTGCGCGGCTGGGCGGGCTCCACCATTTCATGGGCTGGGACCGGCCGATCCTCACCGACAGCGGCGGCTATCAGGTGATGAGCCTGTCGGCGCTGACCAAACGGTCGGAGGATGGCGTCGCCTTTGCCAGCCATCTCGACGGCTCGCGCCATCTGCTCAGCCCCGAACGCTCGATCGAGATCCAGCGGCTGCTCGGCGCCGACATCGTCATGGCCTTCGATGAGCTGATCGCGCTGCCGGCGCCGCGCGAGGCGATGGAGGCGGCGATGCAGCGCTCGATGCGCTGGGCGGCGCGCAGCCGCGTGGCCTTCGACAGCGACGCCGGCCACAGCGGCCGCGCCGCGCTGTTCGGCATCCAGCAGGGCGGGCTCGATGAACGGCTGCGGGTGGAAAGCGCCGCCGCACTCACCGCGATCGGCTTCGACGGCTATGCCATCGGTGGGCTGGCGGTCGGCGAGGGCCAGGACGCGATGTTCGGCGTGCTCGATTACGCCACGGGCCAGCTGCCCGCCGACGCGCCGCGCTATTTGATGGGGGTCGGCAAGCCCGACGACATCGTCGGCGCGGTGCTGCGCGGCGTCGACATGTTCGATTGCGTGCTGCCCACCCGATCGGGGCGCAACGGCCAGGCCTTTACCCGCGACGGGGCGGTCAACATCCGCAACGCGAAGCACAATGAGGACAGCGCCGTCCTCGACGCCGAATGCGGCTGCCCGTCGTGCACCGGTGGCGTCTCGCGCGCCTATCTCCACCATCTCGTCAAATCGGGCGAAATGCTCGGCGCGATGCTGATGACCGAGCACAATATCTGGTTCTACCAGGAACTGATGGCGGCCCTGCGCACCGCCATCGCCGGGCATCGCCTCGCCGCTTTCGCCACCGCTTTCCTCGCCCGCTATCGCAAGGCGGCGAGCTGATCGACGAGCGTGGTGTTGGCAAGGCTCATCACCTTGGTGGCGCCGGCGTTGTAATTGTCGGGCTTGACGGTGAATTCATAGGTCCGGCTCTTGCCGAACATCATGCCGCCGGCGCCGAACGCCGCGGCGACCCCGCCGGCGATATTGGCGGCGGCCTGGATTTCCTTGTCCTTGGTGGCATCCTCCCGTGTCGCGAAATCGCCCTCGACGATCACCGGCTGCTTGAGCACCAGCTGTGCCAGCTTGCCCGACGGCGTGACCAGCGTCAGCTTGGAAAAATCGATCAGGTAGACGACGCCGATCACCGCCTGGCCGGTCGCCTTGGCATATTCGGTCATCGCATATTGCGTCATGCCGGCGGCCATCTGCATGCCCATCGATGAAAATCCGGTGCCCTGGAAATCGCCGGGCAGCATGACAAGGCCGGGCAGCGCCGCCGGCTTCCAGTAATCGACCTTGCCGGTGGCTTTCTTGTCGATCAGCACGCTGGCCTGGTACGGCGATGCCACGGGCTTGACCTTGGCAAAGCTGGCATGGGCATAAAGCGCCGCCGGATCGGTGACGCTGACGCCGCGCGCCTCGATCTGGCCCTTGAAATCGGCGTAGGCCGCATCGGTGATCGCCTGCATCATTTCGGGCGTCACGCCCTTCAACTGGCTCTTGGCGCGGGTGTTGCCGCCAAAGGCCCCGATCATGCCGCCGG
>JANOCM010000105.1:0-4244 GCA_031412175.1 Alphaproteobacteria bacterium | reverse complement strand
CAGGCGATGGCGCCGAACAGGTTGAGCGGGGTCAGCGGATCGGGGGCCGACAGATCGCGCAGCCACAGCACGAACGGCTGGTGGCGCATCTCGATCGACACCATCAGCGTCTTGTAAAGCGCATAGAAGATCGGAATCTGCAGCACCAGCGGCAGGCAGCCGGCGAGCGGATTGACCTTTTCGGTCTTGTAGAGCGCCATCACTTCCTGCTGCTGGCGCATCTTGTCGTCTTTATAGCGTTCCTGCAGCGCCTTCATCTTGGGCGCGACGATGCGCATCTTCGCCATGGATTCATATTGCTTGTTGGCGATCGGGAACAGCGCGGCGCGGACGATGATCGTCAGCCCGATGATGGCGGCGCCGAAGTTGCCGGTCAGCTTGAACAGCCAGTCGAGCAGGTGGAAAATCGGCTGGGCGATGACGATGAACCATCCCCAGCTGACCGCGAGGTCGAAATGCGGGATCTTCATCGCCGTCATGTAGCGATCGAGGAGGTTGACCTCCTTCGCGCCGGCAAAGAAGCGCGCCGTGGTTTCCTGCGCGGCGCCGGCGGGAATGGCGACGCCGGGGCCAAGATAATCGGTCTGGTACTGGTCGCCGGGCGCCGCGGCAAAGCGCGTCGCCACCTTTTGCGCCTGGTCGGGGATCAGCGCCGCCAGCCAGTATTTGTCGGTGATGCCGATCCAGCCGCCGGTCGTCGCATAGGTCTTGGGACCGGTGTCGCGCAGCTTGTCGTAATTGACCTCGGTATCATGCAGCGTGCCGTCGATAACGCCGATCGGGCCGATGTGGAGGTTGTAGCTGTTCACGTCGGGCCCGGTGCCGCGGCGCGAGACAAGGCCCCAGGGCTGCACGGTCAGCGGCGTGGCGCCGAGGTTGCGGACACGCTGCTTGACGGTGAACAGGAAATCCTTGTCGACGCTGATGACCTGCTCGAAGACGGCACCGCCGGGGGCGGTCCAGCTGAGCGTCACCGGTGCTTCCGGAGTCAGCCGCGGCGCGCTGGCGGTCCACAATGCGTCGGCGGGCGGGGCGCCGGCGCCGGTCCAGCCGAACTGGCCGAAATAGGCATCCTTGGTACCGCTCGGGCTGAGCAGGCGCACCGGCGGCGAGGCCTTGTCGATGGTCTCGCGATAGGTCGGCAGCACGAGATCGTCGAAGCGCGCGCCCTTCAGATTGATCGAGCCCTGCAGCTGCGGCGTGACGACGGCGAGGCGCGGACTGGCGGCGAGGACGGTGCCGCGATCGGCAGCAACCGTGGCCGCGCTGGCGACACCGGGAACCGAGCCGCCGGCGGCGACGGGCGTCGTGGCCGCACCCGCTGCCGGCGCCGGTGTCGCACTCGCCGTGATGGCGGGCTTTGCCACCTTGGGCTGCGGGAAATAGCGGTCGGCGACAAAGGTCCAGCCCAGCAGCACGAATGCCGACAGAATGACGGCCAGGACCATGTTGCGGGTGTCTTGGTTCACGAACGCTCTTCTTGTTTCGGGGCTGCGGGCGGCAGGATTGCCGCGCCTATAGCCTGTCAGGGCACCGGGTCATAGCCCGTCGGACCCCAGGGATGGCAGCGCGCGATCCGCCGCGCCGCCAGCCAGCCGCCCTTCACCGCGCCATGCTTGCCCAGCGCCTCGATCGCATAGTGCGAGCAACTGGGTGTGAAGCGGCACGACGGCGGCAACAGCGGCGAAACAAAGCGCTGGTAGCCGCGGATCGGCACGATCAGGATTCGGCCTGAAAGGCTCATCGGCCGGCCTTGTGCAGTGCCTTTTCGAGCTCGGCGCGCAGCGTCGCAAAATCGCGCTCGATGCCGGCCTCGCGGCCGATCAGCACATGATCGGCATGGGCGATGCCGGCCTTGGGCAAAAGGTCGCGGGCAAGCGCTCGCAGCCGGCGCTTCATTCGGTTGCGGACGACGGCGTTGCCGACCTTCTTGGTAACGGTAAAGCCGGCGCGTTGCACATCGCCGGTATCGCGCGGCTGCACCAGCAGGATGAACCCGGGGGTGACCACCCGCCGGCCGCGATTCGCGGCGAGAAAATCGCGCCTTTGCCGGATGATCTCCATCCGGGCGGCGGATTTAGGCGGACAGCTTCTTGCGGCCCTGGGCGCGGCGGTTGCGGATGACATTGCGGCCACCGACAGTCGCCATGCGGGCGCGGAAGCCGTGGCGACGGGCGCGGACGAGCTTCGAAGGCTGATAGGTACGCTTCATGGTGAGTTCCAGCTGGCAGGGGCCGCACGAGGCACGACCCGAAATTCAAGAGGCGGCGCATAGGGGCAGTTGGCGCGTGAGTCAATGCAGCGAGCAACCTCCCTCCCCCTTGCGGGGAGGGCGACTCGCGAAGCGAGCGGGGTGGGGGGTCACTCGCGTCGAAGCCTGTGAACCCCCACCCCGCTCGGCTGACGCCGAGTCGCCCTCCCCGCAGGGGGGAGGGAGTTGGTTTTACCCCTTCTTCACCGCGGCGCCGCTGAACGCCACCACCGTACCCTTCTTGACCGCGGCGCCCAGTTCGGCCGCATCCCAGTTGGTCAGCCGGATACAGCCGTGGCTGGCGACCTTGCCCACCAGCCGCGGATCCGGCGCGCCGTGGATGCCATAGGTGTCGCGGGTCAGGTCGATCCAGGTCGATCCAACCGGATTGTTGGGGCCGGCGGGAACGGTGAGCTTGGCCTGGCTTTTGCCCTTGGTCTTGAAGGTCAGCCGGCCAGGATCGAAGGTATAGGTCGGCCGCGGCGCGACGACGCGCACCGCCCATTTGCCCGATGGCGCCGGACGCTCGCTGCTGCCGACCGTCGCCGGATAGACGGCGATCACCGTGCCGGCGGCATTCATCGCGCGCAATTCGCCCAGCGTCTTGTCGACGGTGATCGAAACAACCGGCGCCAACGGCGGCCGCGCCGTTTCGGTGACGATGATGACCGTCCCGGCCTTGCCGAAATCGGCGTTGGGGTTGAGCGCCTTGATCAGCGCCTCGTCCATGTGCGAACGCTCGCCCAGATCCTCGAGCAACGACGTCCACGTCATGTTAGGGCGCTTCGCCATCTGCGCATAATCGCCCGGCGTCACCGGCGCGGCATAGGGGCCCTTCACATCGTCGGCGCTGATCGTATAGCTGCGCATCACCGGCGTCGTGTCGCCCGCCACGAGCGCATCCCAGGTCGCTTTGTCGAGCGCGCCGGTTTCGGGCAGCTTTTGCGCCGCCTGGAAGCCACGAACCGCCAGCCGCATGTTGTCGCCGGCCTCGCCGTCGATCACACCGGGGGAGAAATGCCGGCGATCGAGCAAAACCTGGGCGCGGATCAGCACGCGGCGGCGCACGACGGGATCGTCGCTGACGGCGAAATCCTGGCCGTTGATCTCGGTGGCGCCGGATGTGGCGACGCCGTTGACCGGGCCGGCAACCGGTGCCGGAAGCGCCGGCGCCGCAGCTTTCGGCGCTGATTGCGCGTTGACGGAGGCAAACGAAACGATGGCAAACGGCATGGTGACAGCAAGTGCGAGCAGCGGCAGGCGCGACATGGAGATTGACCCTTTGATAACCCTGCCGGTTGAAGCCGCCAGAACGCGCGAAGTTCCGCTGGTGCTGTTGGCACTGGTTCTGCTGGTGTTCGCCGCCCCGGCGCGCGCCGCCGAATGCAGCATCGGCCCGGCCAACGCCGCCGCCGCCAACACCGCCAGCATCGAAACCCTGGCGTTCGCGCCCTTCCGCCGCGCCGAAACCGGCTGGGCGACCTATGCGCCGCGTATCGCCATCGAGATCGGCTCGGCCTGCCCGTTCGGGTCGCCGGGCTTTGCCGCGGCGCTGGCGCGCTGGCAGGCGGCGCACGCGCGGCCGGCGACCGGCATCGTCGATATCGAGACGTTCGCCGCGATGAACAGCGGCTGGACGCTGGCACGGCCGTTCGTGCGCGCCAGCCGCGGCGGCGCCTGCCCCGATGCGCCCGACGCCGCCGCGCTCGCCACCGCGAGCCCGGGCGAAAGCTATGGCGGCAAGACCATCGCGTTGCGCGCCGACGCGCTCGCCGCCTGGCGTCGGATGGCGGCGGCGGCGCGGCGCGACCTGCAGCTCGCACCGGCGAGCGACTGGCTGCGCATCTTTTCGGGCTTTCGCCACCCGCTCGACGACGATGTGCGGTGCTGGACGGTCAACAACTGCCAGGGCGTGACCCGCGCCGCCTGTTCGGCGCACCGCACCGGCCTCGCCGTGGATGCGTTCGTCGGCCACGCCGTCGGGCTGGGCCCC
>JANOCM010000104.1:0-4643 GCA_031412175.1 Alphaproteobacteria bacterium | reverse complement strand
CCACCGGGCTGGCCTTTGGCGCCATCATCCTGGTGTTTCTCGGCACCGGCACCCGCGCAACGTTGTTGATGGCGCTGGTCGTCATTCTGCTGGCGATGGCGAGCGGGCAGCGCGTGGCGCCGCGGCGGGCCTCAGCGGGTCGGCTGGCGCTCGGGCTGGCGCTCGGCGCGGTGCTGGTGGTGCCGATCGTCATCGCGATCAGTGCCCGCCAGGCGATTTCGACGGGCCAGACCGATCCGATCCTGGCGTTGCTCGTCGTCAACAATGATATGTTTCGCGAACTGGTGTTCGTGATGAGCCAGATGCAAAGCTATCAAAGCGATGGCGGCCTCGCCTTCGTGATGACGCCGTTCACCTATGTGACGCCGACGTTCCTCGGCTTTTCGCGCGCCATCCCCGATCATGTGCTGGCGTTCAACATGGCGCGGACGGGGATCGATCTGATCCTTGGCACCGGCAACGTCTTTCCCGGCCTTATCGCCGATTTCCGTTTGGCCTATGGCGCCGCCGGGCCGCTGGTCTTTGCCGCCTTCATCGGCAGCTTTGCGCTGGCGCTCGCCCAGTTCGGGCGGTTCCATGCCCGCGGGCTGGCGTTGGCGGCGGCGCAATGCGCGGCGGCGGCGTTCCTGTTCTTCAGTTTCCGCAACATCCATCCCGGCCTGGTGCTGGTGCTCGTTGCCGGCCCGGCTGCGCTGTGGCTGCTCGGCCGCATCGAATCGCTGTTGCCGGCGCGGTGGCCCGATGCGCGTCGGGCTTGATTCGATCATCTTCGGGCTGCAACGCTTCGGTGGGATTTCGACCTACTGGATCGAACTGGCGCGCCGGTTGCCCGAACGCAGCGGCACCGAGGTGCAGCTGCTGCTGCCGGCGCAGGTGATCAGCGGCCGCGCCGACGAGATCGCGGCGCTGACAGCGCCGGCGCGCCACGAGACGCTGGCGCCGAAATATGCGCGGTTCCTGCCCGCACCGGTGATGATCGACTGCGCCATCCAGCATTCGAGCTATTACCGCCTGCCGGCGCGAAAGGGCCCGGCATCGGTGGTGACGGTCTATGATTTCATCTACGAACGCTATCGCAGCGGTGCGGCGCGGCTCGCGCATACCACGCAGAAACGCCGCGCCGTTGCCGCCGCCGATGCGGTCATCTGCATTTCGGAGGCGACGCGCAACGACCTGCTGGAACGCTGGCCCGATATCGATGCCGCCAAGGTGGTGACGGTGCCGCTGGCGGTCGACCATGGCGTGTGGTTTCCGGCCGGCAGCGCAATGCCGTCGCTCGGCCAGGTGCTGTTTGTCGGCCAGCGCGCCGGGTACAAACGCTTCGACCTCGCGGTGGCGGCGGTGGCGGCACTGCCCGACCTGTCGCTCGGTATCGTCGGGCCGCCGCTGACCCCCGCCGAACAGGCCGATCTCGAAGCCCGGCTGCCCGGCCGCTATCGCAGCTACGCCGGCATCGCCAATGCCGAATTGCGCCGGCTGTATGCCGAGGCGCATGCGCTGGTGTTTCCATCGGATTACGAAGGCTTTGGCCTGCCGCTGCTCGAGGCGATGGCGTGCGGTTGCCCGGTCGTTGCCGCGCACCAGTCGTGCCTGCCCGAAGTCGGCGGCGACGCCGTGCTATGGGCGATGGAACAGCGCGCCGACGACTATGCCGCGGCGCTGGCATGGCTGGGCGACAGCGACGCGCGCGCCAACACCATTGCCGCCGGCCATGCCCGCGCCGGCGGTTTCACCTGGGACAGCACGGTCGACCAGACGCTCGCGGTGTACCGGCAACTCGTCAGTCGTTGAACATCAGCGTGACGCTGATCCGCCGGTTGCGCGGATCGGCAGGATCTTTGACATTGAACGGATCGGTGTCGGCGACGCCCTCGATGCGGCGGAAACGATCATCGGTCACGCCGGCGCCAGCAAGCGCGCGGCGGGTGGCGTCGGCACGCAGCGTCGACAGCGTCCAGTTGTTGGCGCCGCCGCGACTGAAGGCGAGGGAATCGGTGTGGCCGCGCACCGTCAGCCGATTGGGCGTATCGCGCAGCGCGCCGGCAACGTTGCGGACCAGCGCCAGCGCTTCGGGTGTGAAGACGCTGGTGCCGATGCCAAACATCGAAAAATCGGCGCGCTCGACGATGTCGATGCGCAGGCCGTCGCGCACCCGCACCAGCCGGATCTGGCCCTTCAGCCCTTTCAAAGTCGGGTCGCCGGCCAGCCGCGCCGCGATGATGCGTTCGACCATCTTGAAGCGCGCTTCGTCGGCGGCGCGGCGGTTGCCGGGGTGGGTCTTGCTGTCTTGCGACGGCGTATCCTTGGCGGTGACACCGCCGCCGCCACCGCCGGTGACCGCCATGGCGCGCGGGCCGGTGAGGGTCGGGTGCGGCGCCTGGCCCTGGTCGGCCTGCAAGGATCGCCCGCCCATGACGCCGTTGGAGCCGCCGCTGTTCTTCATCTGGATGATCGTCGGGGTGAAATAATCGGCGATGCCGCGGCGCTGGTCCTCGTTGGTCGCGCCTATGATCCACAACAGCATGAAGAACGCCATCATTGCCGTCACGAAATCGGCATAGGCGATTTTCCAGGCGCCGCCGTGGTGCGCGGCGTGATGCTTGCCCTTGCGATTGCGGTAGACGATCTCGGGCTCGATATGGAGATCGGGTTTCACTTGGCGGCCCTGAGGCCGTCGAAGACCTCGCTGAAGCTCGGCTGGTTGTCGGGGCCGATCGCCGTTCGCGCCGCCTCGATGACCAGCGGCTGCGGCTGGCCGCGCAGGCTGGCGACGATGACGCGGCGGACGACGAGGTAGATCTCGCTGTCGGCGTCGATGACCGCCTTCAACCGCGCCGCGCACGGCCCGACGATGCCATAGGACAGCAGCACGCCGAGGAACGTGCCGACCAGCGCCGATCCGATCATCCCGCCAAGCACGGCCGGCGGCTTGTCGATCGACGCCATCGTCTTGATGACGCCGAGCACGGCGGCAACGATGCCGAGCGCCGGCAGCGCGTCGGACATGGTGGTCAGCCGCTCGACCGGGCGCATCGCGGCCGTGTGGTGGGTGTCGATGGCGGTGTCGATGACATCCTCGACCGCCTGCGCCGGCAAGTTGCCGGTTGAAACCACCAGCAGCCGGATCGAATCGGTGAGCAGGTGGAGGAACACCGGATCCTTCAGGAACTGCGGATATTCGGCAAAGATGCTCGACGATTTCGGGTCCTCGATATGCGGCTCGACGGCGACCGCGCCGTCGTTGCGGAACATCTTCATCAGCCGTGCGGTCAGGAAGATCGCGGCGCTGTAATCGGCCTTTTTGTAGCGCGGGCCCTTGACGATCGCGGCGAGGCCGCCGCCCATCGCCTTGATTCCCTTGAGGTCTGTGGCGACCAGCGTGGCGCCGGCGGCAGCACCGCCGATGATCAGCATCTCGTGCGGCAGGGCGTGGAGAACGACCCCTAGATTGCCGCCGGTCAACGCAAAGCCACCGAACACCATGACCAGCAGCACGACAAGACCGAGTACCGAGATCATGGAAGGTATCTGCTCCCCTGGCCGCGGCCGGCAGTGCTGCTGTCACTCAGGGGTTACGGCGGGGACGGGCAGGGGCTTAGCGGGGGCTTAGCGCAGCAGGTCCCACAGGCTGAGGTTGCTGGTCTTCACAAAGGCGCCTTGCGTTGCCTGCAACACGGTGATCAGCCGCTGCATGCGCGCGATGGCCTCGGCCATGTCGAGATCCTCGAGCTTCGACAGGTCGGCCCTGTTGGCGAGGCTGGTCCGCGCCAGCCGTTCGGTCTCGCCGTCGAGCCGCGCCAGCCGGGCGCCGGCGCTGGCGCGGGCATCGGCGAGGCGTCCGACATGGGCATCGATCTGGCCGAGCGTCGCCGCCAGCGCCGGTTCGCGCAATGCTGCGTCGGATTCGGTGAGTGCGGCGGCGAGGCTGGCGAAGGTGGCGAACAGGTCTTCGGCGCCCGTCGCCGCGTCGTTGCGGCCGAACGCATCGGGGCCTTCGATCCCGGTTGCCAGCCGGGCGCCGCCGACGACGAGCACCGGGGCGGCGCCGGCGCCGGCCCAGGTCATGACGCCGGCGGCATCGGGGGCATAGGCTGGGGCGTTGGCGGCGGCACCGCCGAACAATCGCTCGCCATCGCTGCCCCGGCTGTCGGCGAGGCCGCCGAATTGCCGGGCAAGCTCGGCGACTTCGGTGGCGATGGTGGCGCGATCGGCGGGCGCCAGTGTGCCGTTGCTGCCGAACAATGCCAGTTCACGGGCACGCTGGACGAGACCGGTGATGCTTTCGAGCGCGACATCGGTGGCGGTGAGACGGCGGCTGGCGGCGTCGATGCCGCGTTTGGTGGCCTCGCCGGCGATATCGGCGCGGCGCAATGTGGCGGCGCGGGTGAAGGCGACGGGATCATCGGCGGGGGCGTTGACGCGCTTCGTCGTGGTGATCTGCACCTGAACGGCGTCGACCTGTGCCGACAGGTCGGTCATGCGCTGGACGGCGGCGCTGTGATGGGCGCGGGTGTTGATCTGCGTCATCGTT
This sequence comes from Alphaproteobacteria bacterium, assembly GCA_031412175.1. GTDB lineage: Bacteria > Pseudomonadota > Alphaproteobacteria > Sphingomonadales > Sphingomonadaceae > Sandarakinorhabdus. The sequence goes on along the minus strand of JANOCM010000104.1, from coordinate 112 downwards.
GGTCAGTCGCGGTGGGCGCCCCCCCCCCCCCCCCCCCCCCCCCCCCCCCACGAAAAATAGGGGGTGGGGGGGGGGGGGCGGGGGGGGGCCCCCCCCCCCCCCACAAACAAAA
>JANOCM010000103.1:0-2016 GCA_031412175.1 Alphaproteobacteria bacterium | reverse complement strand
TGCAGGCCGTTCGCCAGCCGGTTGCCGCCATCGGGGGTGGGCGCGATGAAGGTGCAGCGCGCCGGGCTGGTGCCGCCGAGCACCTGCACGAGGTTGGGCTCGATCAGCGCCGACTGCAGGCCGGTCGAGAACGGCGAGAATTGCGCGATCGGGCGGGATAATGGCCCGTTGGGTCGCGACACCTCGCCATCGGGGAAATAGGGACGGGCGAGGTTGCCGATGGCGCGGTTCGACACCGCGATCTTGCCCGACAGCAGGTCGGTGCTGCCCATGAAGGCGTTGGTGCGTGCGACGAAATCGCGGACATTGGCGTCGGGCGTGCCATTGGCCTTGGTCGCCGCCGCCAGGTCCGATGCGGCGAACGGCCCCGAGAAAAACGCCACGCTGCGCGCCTTTTGCAGCGACACGTCGATGCCGAAAATCGGCGCATCGGGCGACCGCACCACCCCCAACGCCGCACCGCGGGTATCGACGACCGAAATCGACACCTGGGCGCGGCTGTCAAGCGGCTGGCGTATCTGCGCGCGCGCCCGCGCCATGACCTTGAAGGCTTCCTCGAGCAGCGCGCGGACTTCGGCGGCGCTGAGCGGCGTCCCGGCCTCGGCGGCATCGGTGCCGGCGCGCACCGGGAAACGGTTGTTGCCGGCGCCATCGCTCAGCACATAGGCGTCGGGGTGGTTGAACTCGGCGCCGGCCGGGCGGATGCCGCTGGCCTCGACGCCATAGGCGATGCCGGCGATGATGCTGCCGGCGAAAAACCCCGCCACCGGCGTCAGGCTGCCGCCGCTGCCGTTGATGCTGGCAAAGCCCGGCGCCGAGGCCGGCACCGATTGCAGCGCCGGCGCATCGGTGTAGCGCAGTTGCGTGCCGTCGACGGTGATGCGGTTGGCGCGGATGGCTTCGGCGGCCTCGAAGCCGGCGGTTGCGGCGATGGCGATGGCTTCCTCGTCATCGCTGTCGATATCGACGACTTCGGGGTCGAAGCCATAGTCGCCATCGGCCATGATGCCGACGCCGCCGACGACGACGCCGTTGCGATACAGCGGCAGGCCGCCCGGATCGGCGGCGAGGCCCAGCGGCGCGCGTTTCGGTCCGATCATCGGCGACCCGGTGCCTAGCCGCGTGTTCAGGTCCGAACACGGCAGCTGCGAGAATTGCACGCCCGACAGCGGCCCCGATTCAAGCCCCACCGTCGTCGCCGATGGCGGGAAATGCTGCTGGACGATCATCGACGCGGTGCGCGTCGAAAAGGCGTTGCCGGCGGATGACAGATAGGCGCCGGTCACCGCCTTCGAAATCGCGCCGAGCGCTGCCGGGATGGTGACGCCCTGTACATCGGTGTTGCTGCCATTGCCGGGCCGCGTCCGCGCCGTCGTCGGCGCCCCCGTCATGCTGAACACCGCCAGCACATTGCCGACGCGATCGGTGACGGCGATCACCGCCGGGCGGTTGCGCGCGCGCGCTTCGAAGGCAGCGCGGGCGACGATCGCTTCGACATCGGCGGTCGTCAGCGCCTCGGACGCCGGTCGGGCGAAGACGCTCGCCGGCGTTGTCGTGGCGGGTGGCGTCACGACCCCGCTCGGCGCGCCATTGCCGGTGCTGCCACCGCCGCCACCGCAGGCGCCGAGCAGCAGCGCCACCCCGGCCAGCGCTGCCAAGCCCGGGTGTGGGGTCACCGCAACGCCCTGACCCGCGCCGCGACACCGGCGAGCGCGGCTCGGAACACGGCCGGCTGCCAGCGATTGGCGTCGCGCGCCGCAGCATAGGCGCGATCGAGATCGGGGCGAATGGCATCGGCGGCGGCGCGGTCGATGTGGCGGCCGCTGACCAGCGCCGACAGCAAGGTGTCGGCGGCCATCACCGCCTGCGCGCCGCCCTGGTAATCGGTATAGGCGCCGGCGCTGCCGACGAGCACGGTATCGAGCATCGCGAAGCTCTGCGCGCGGTCGAAGCGGCTGGCCTCGAACGCCGCCGCCAGCGCGTCGGCGGTGCTCGCCAGCGCGGCACCGGCCCTGA
>JANOCM010000102.1:0-1830 GCA_031412175.1 Alphaproteobacteria bacterium | reverse complement strand
CTGCGGCGGCACTTCCTCCACCGTGCCCATGCGGCTGGCGCGATCCTGCGCCCAGGCGTCGACATCCTTGCCGGTGCAACCGATCATGCCGCCGCCGCCGATCACCGAACAGCTGCCGATCGAACCGCCGGCGCCGCCGCTTGCATCGCCGAGCAACAGCGATCGATTGGCCTGGAACGGGCTGACGCGCTTGTCATTGGCGGCACGCAGTTGCTTCGGAATACGATAGACTTCGGAATCGGGTAGCCGCGCGCAGACGACGACTTCATCGGGCGACGATGGCTTTGGGCATTCCTCGGTGCCGAACACCGTGACGAGGCGTTGGCGCGGCCGCGTGCCATCACCGGGGCCGGGCGCGGGCTTGAGGGTGCTCTTCACCGGCTCCGACGGGGCACCGATGACGGTCGTGGTCGGGGCTGAAGTCGTCGTCGATGTCGTTGATGTCGTTTGGGCAAACAGCCCAGCGTTGGCGAGCGCCAGCATCGGGGCCAGCAGCAGCATCGTCGTCGCCCGCATTGCATTCCACTCCAACAGCTTCACAGCCCTGCTTACGGGGTTTCGCCGGGCAGCGGAACCGCGGAATGGTGTCTCAGGCCTGGTCGATATGCATCGAATAGGTGAAGCGATCGCCCGGGTGCGCCGAAACCGAGATTTCGACCATCCGCCCGCTGTCGTCGCGATAGATGCGGACGATGCGTAGCACCGGCGCCCGGCGTGCGATGCCGAGCGCCGCCGCCTCGCGGCTGCCGGCAGCGAGGGCGCGGATATCCTGGTCGACGCGCGCGATGCGAAAGCCTGCGGCGGCACTCAACTGTTCGAACAGCGTCTGGCGGCCGGGCTGCAACCCGGCGACATGGGATTCGAGCGTGGGATTGATGAAAACGTCGGTGACAGCGACCGGCGTGCCGCCCGGCGTCAGCCGCCGCACCCCCGACAGATGCACCCAGCGGCTACCGCCCGGTATGCCGATGTCGGCCGCCTGGGCATCGGACAGCGTCACCATCCCATGGCGTTCAAAGCTGAATTCGCTGCCGGCGGCATATTGCAACAGCTCGGCAACGTCCGACAACGGCTGGCGCAGCACGCTGCCTCCGGTGTCGACGACGGTGCCCGATCCACGGCGGCGTCGGATCAGGCCCTCCGCTTGCAGGCGTCGCAATGCCTCGCGCACGGTGAAGCGCGAGACGCCGTGGCGATCGCACAACACGCTTTCGGTCGGCAATTGCGCGCCTTCGCCGAACTGGCCGGCGGCGATCGCGGCGCGCAGTTCGTCGGCCACCTGGAGGTAGCGGGGCCCGGCGGCGGTGCTGGCTGGCTTCAAAGCGCGTGTCCCCGTGATCGATGCTGCCACCTTGATTGATGCCCGCGGCTTCCGCAATATGTCCGGACAAATTGTGGCGGCAGCACTGTCGGCCGAAAAGGATGGGAATTGCCGCAGCCACCGATCCCGTCGCTGACACAAAAGCTGGCGGAACGGCTGGCGCGGCCTGTCGATGCGCCGACGCGGGCGCGGGCGCGCCTGCATTTGCTCGACTGGCTGGCGTGCGTCGCGGGCGCCCGCGGCGAAGCGGTAGCGATAGTAGCGCGCGCGGCCGAGCCCGATCCGATGACGCGCGCCGCGCTGCTGGGCAATGTGCTCGAGATGGACGATGTCGATCGCCTCGGCCGGCTGCACCCCGGCCCGGTGATCTGGCCGGCGGCGCTGTGCGCGGCGCGCGACGACGGCGCGACGATGGCGACGCTGCTTGATGGCGGGGTCCGCGGGTACGAGGCGATGATCACCATCGGCCGGATGTTCGACGCGGCGCATTATGCCCGCTGGCACCCGAC
>JANOCM010000101.1:0-1644 GCA_031412175.1 Alphaproteobacteria bacterium | reverse complement strand
TCGACCGACGAAGCCCAGGTCAATGTCGCCATCCAGGTCGCCGAGCAAATGTCGGACTTCCTGCTCACCGGCGGTGTCACCAATGCGCTCAACGTGCCGTCGCTGTCGGCCGAGGAAGCACCCCGGCTGCGCCCCTATATGCAGCTGGCGGAACGGCTGGGCTCGCTGGTCGGCCAGCTGGTGTCGGACGGCATCAGCGCCGTGAAGGTCGAGGTCGAGGGCGCCGCCGCCGAATTGAACATCAAGCCGATCACCGCCGCGGTGCTCGCCGGGCTGATGCGCACCCACAGCGACACGGTCAACATGGTCAACGCGCCGTTCCTGGCGCGCGAACGCAACATCGAGATCGCCGAAGTCCGCCATGAACGCGAGACCGACTATCACACGCTGGTCCGCGTCACCGTGAAGACCCCCGATGGCGATCGCAGCGTTGCCGGCACCTTGTTCGGCATGACCAAGCCGCGGCTGACCGAGATCTTCGGGATCACTGTGGAGGCCGATCTGCAGGGCCGCATGTTGTACATCGTCAACGAGGACAAGCCGGGCTTCATCGGTCGCCTCGGGTCGACGCTGGGCGAGGCCGGTGTCAACATCGGCACCTTCCACCTCGGCCGCCGCAACACCGGTGCAGAGGCCATCCTGTTGCTGTCGGTCGACGATGCCATCCCCGACCCGTTGCTCGCCAGCATCTGCCGGCTGCCGGGCGTCAAGACGGTGAAGGCGCTGGTGTTCGCTTGAGGGTGACCAACTCGTGATTCCCCCCGGCCTCCTCCCCGAAGGTCTCCGCGACCGGCTGCCGCCGCAAGCCGAGGCCACCGCCGCGCTTGTTCGCAGCCTGACCGGCAGCTTTGCCGCGCATGGCTATGAACGCGTGCAGCCACCGTTGGTCGAATATGAGGAATCGCTCGGCAGCCGGCTGGGTGGCGCGGCGCGGCGCGAACTGCTGCGGTTCACCGATCCGGTCAGCCAGCACACGCTGGCGCTGCGGTCGGACATGACCGGCCAGGTCGGGCGGATTGCGGTCACCCGGCTCGGCGACGCGGCGCGGCCGCTGCGCCTTTCCTATGCCGGCCCGGTGCTGCGGGTGCGCGGCACCCAGCTCAATCCCGAACGCGAATCCGTCCAGGTCGGCGCCGAGTTGATCGGCAGCGATTCCGCGCAGGCGGCAGCCGAAGTCATTGGCATCGCGGTGGAGGCATTGCGGACTGCCGGGCTGACCGGCCTGTCGATCGACATCACCCTGCCGACATTGGTCGCCGATCTCGCCGCCGCGGGCTGGTCGCTGGGCGACGGTTCGCTCGGCGATGTGCAGGCGCTGCTCGACGGCAAGGATGTCGGCGGGCTGACGGCGCTGGGCGCCGGCAGCTATGAACCGCTGATTGCCGCCGCTGGCCCTGCCGATCAGGCGCTCGACAGGCTGGCGGCGCTGCCCCTGCCCGCCTTGGTCAAGGCCCGGCTCGACGCCGTTGCGGCGCTGGTCGCCGGGCTTGGCGACGTTACAGTGACGCTCGACCCGACCGAGCGCCACGGCTTTGAATATCAGACCTGGATCGGGTTTTCGCTGTTCGGCGCCGGCATCTCGGGCGAAGTCGGCCGTGGTGGCGCCTATGTGATCATGCGGCCCGATGGATCGAGCGAGGCGGC
>JANOCM010000100.1:0-6029 GCA_031412175.1 Alphaproteobacteria bacterium | reverse complement strand
GGTCATGACGGTGCGCGCCAACCGCATCACCTCGACGGTGGCGCCATACGACATCGTGCGGAAGATGCGCGCCTCGATCCTCGTCCTCGGCCCGCTGCTGGCGCGCGCCGGCGAGGCGACAGTGTCGCTGCCCGGCGGCTGCGCCATCGGCAACCGGCCGATCGACCTGCATCTGAAGGCGCTTGAACATCTCGGTGCCGAGATCGAGCTCGCCGCCGGCTATGTGAAGGCGACCGCCAAGGGCGGGTTGCCCGGCGGCCGCTATGTGTTTCCGTTGGTCAGTGTCGGCGCGACGGAAAACGCCGTCATGGCGGCGGTGCTGGCGCGCGGGCCCTCGATCCTTGAAAACGTCGCGCGCGAGCCGGAAATCATCGACCTGTGCAACTGCCTCGTCGCCATGGGCGCGCATATCGAAGGCATCGGCACCGAAACGCTGCAGATCGAAGGCGTGCGCGACCTGCACGGCGCCACCTATGCCGTGATGCCCGACCGTATCGAGGCGGGCAGCTATGCCTGCGCCGCCGCGATCACCGGCGGCGAGATCGAACTCGTGGGCGTGCGCGAGAGCGTGCTCGGGTCGACGCTCGAACTGCTGCGCGAGGCGGGTGTCGAGATCACGCCGACCAAGGACGGGCTGTCGGTCAAGCGCCTCAACGGCCTGCACGGCATCAACGTCTCGACGGCGCCCTATCCGGGCTTTCCCACCGACATGCAGGCGCAATTCATGGCGATGCTGACGGTGGCGAATGGTGCCTCGCTGCTGACCGAAACGATCTTTGAAAACCGCTTCATGCACGTTCCCGAGCTGGCGCGGATGGGTGCCGACGTGACGGTGCGCGGGCGTTCGGCGGTGGTCCGCGGGGTCAGCGGGCTGCACGGCGCCCAGGTCATGGCAACCGACCTGCGTGCCTCGATGAGCTTGGTGCTCGCCGGGCTGGCAGCGGAGGGGGAAACCACCGTCAGCCGCGTCTATCACCTCGATCGCGGCTATGAACGGCTGGAGGAAAAGCTGTCGGCAGTCGGCGCGGACATCGAACGCATTTCGGACGGCTGATGGCGGATGATGATCGCCTCACGCTGGTTGCCGGTGATGCCGGCGATCTGCCGGTGCTGTCGGCGCTGATGCAGGATGCGATCGTGCGCGCCGGCGACGTCGGTTATGATCGCGGCGCCCGGCGGCTGGTGCTGATCGCCAGCCGCTACCGCTGGGAAATGCCCGACAAGACCCGCACGCGGACGGCATTGCGAATCGAAACGGTGCTCGGCGTGCAGCAGCAGGGCTGGCCGCGTGATCCCGATATAATGCTCGATCTGCTGGCGGTGACGGCGAGCGCCGACGACAGCATCACACTGGCGTTTGCCAGCGGTGTCAGCCTGCGGGCGCGCGTCGAATGTATCGATGCAGTGCTGGAGGATCTGTCGCCCGCCTGGGGCGTGCGCCACACGCCGGAACACGGCTGATTCCCCGGGCCGAGAGGGCCCGGGGGACGCGCAGCTTACTGGTTGGTGGTCACGACCGTCGTCGTCTTGACCGCGGCGGGTTTCTTCGTCGTGGTCTTGCGATAGGTCTTTTTCTTCACCACCGGCGCGGGGGCGACCGCAACGACGGCATCACTGGCGACCGTAGTCGTCGTCGTCGTGGTCGGCGGCAGCGGGGCCGGTGCCTGCATCGCCATGTCGGCGCGGGCATTGGCGGCGGCGGCCTGTTCGGCAGCGATGGTCGCCGACTGTTGCGCCGACGCGGCGGCGGCTTCGGCATTGCCGACAGCAGTTTCAGCCGCCATCGTCTTCTTGTTGCTGGTCATCGCGATCGCCTGGTCGGCGAGCAGGCTCGCCTGCTGTGCCGAGGCAATGGCTTCTTCCTTCTTGCCCTTCGACAGCATCGCCTCGGCGTCGTTTAGCGATGCCTTGGCGCGCGTCTGCAGGCCGAGCGCTTCGGTGCTGGCGCCGACCGAGGCGCCGGCGCTGATCTTGCCCTTGGCTTCGGCGATGGCGGCGACGGCGCGCTCCTGCTGGCCAGCGAAGGCGGCGGCGGGGACGACCGAAACCGCGAGCACGGCTGCGATGGCAAAGTTGCGTGCGAAATGATTGATGGGACGCATGAGGAGTTCCTTCCGTAACCGTATTGGTTGCGGTAGGAACGGCTGCCCGGCGGATCCGGTTCCGCCGGGCTGTTTGCCGACGCTAGAGCTTGACCAGCATCTTGCCGGTATTTCCGCCCGAAAACAGCCCGATAAACGCATCCGGCGCCTTGTCGACACCCTCCAGTGCGGTTTCTTCCCACGCTAGCTTGCCGTCGGCGATCCAGCCGGTCATGTCGGCGAGGAACTGCGGCCGCAGGCTGGCGAATTCGCTGACGATGAAGCCGCGGATGCGCAGCGATTTGCCGACGACCTGGATGATGTTGCGCGGGCCCGCCGACGGCCCGGTGTCATTGTAGTTGGAGATCATGCCGCATTCGGCGAAACGCGCGAACGGCCGCGCCACCTCGATGGCGACCTCCAGATGCTCGCCGCCGACATTGTCGAAATAGACGTCGATGCCCTTTGGCACCGCCGTGCGCACGGCATCGAGCAGGTTGCCGCAGGTCTTGTAGTTGATCGCATGATCAACGCCGCGCGACCGCAACCAGGCGCATTTGGCATCGGTGCCGGCGGTGGCGACGACCGTGCAGCCCTTGATCTTGGCCACCTGCGCGACGACCGAGCCGACCGCGCCGGCGCCGCCCGACACGAACACCGTGTCGCCGGCCTTGGGCTGGCCGATCTCGAGCAGCCCGGCATAGCCCGTCAGCCCCGGCATGCCGAGCACGCCGAGATAGGCCTGGTCGGGCACATTGGCGACGCGCGGCAGCTTTTCGAGTGCCGCGGCGGGGGCGGTGAACATCTCGCGCCAGCCGAAGAACGACGAGACGAGGTCGCCCTTGGCAAAGCCTTCGGCATTCGATTCGACGACTTCGCCGAGCGCGCCGCCCTGCAGCACTTCGCCGATCTGGAACGGCGGCACATAGCTGGCGCGGTCGTACATTCTTCCGCGCATATAGGGATCGACCGACATCCAGGTGTTGCGCACCAGCACTTCGCCGGCACCGGGCGCCTTGACCTCGACCGTCGCAGTCTCGAAATTGGCGGCGGTCGGCGTGCCGACGGGGCGCGAGGTCAGGCGGATTTCGCGGGACTGGGTCATGGGGAGGCTCCTTGGCGCCGAAAACGGGCTGCTGAATCGGTCTAGCCCGGCCGTGCCGCCCCGTCACCCATCACTGTTGGGGAGCCGACAGAGTCAGCCACCCCCGACCGCTCCCTTTCAGGGAGGGGGGAGTATTCAGGCTTCTTCCATCGGGATTTCGCCCAGCGCTGCCGGATCGAAATCGAGCCGGCTGCGGATCAGGCGATCGGCGCCGGCGGTGATGTCGCCGCTGCACAGTTGCAGATCGAGCCGTTCGGCATCGCGGCGGCGGAATTCGGCCTCGATGGCGTCGATGATGCCGATCGGCGTGCCCAGCGTCTCGAGCGCCTCGCGGCCCATGTGGACGCCGCTATCGAAGGTTTCGCGCACCACGGTTTCCACCCCGGCACGGCGCAGCGCCAGCAAATGGGTTCGATCGAAGGCGCGGGCGAGGATCTTCAGGTCGGGCCATTGGCCCCGGATCGGGCCCAGCGTCGCCTCCGGATCCCAGGCGCCGTCGATGGCAAAGACCAGCAGCCCGGCCTGGCCGATGCCGGCGGCGCGGAGGATGTCGATGCGACGGCCATCGCCGAAATAGACCTTGTTGCCGAAGCGGCTGGCGACATCGATCAGTTCGGAATCGAGGTCGATCGCCGTCACCTCGATGCCGCGAGCGCGCAGCATCTGGCCGATGACCTGGCCGAACCGCCCCGACCCGACGATGACGGCACGGCCATCGGCGCCATCGCCATGCGTCGCGGTTTCGGGCCCGGCGGGATTGGTGGTCAGGTCGACCTTTGGCTGCAATCGCGACGCCGCGAGAAAGATCAGCGGCGTCAGCGCCATCGATACGGTTACCACCGCGCCGAACAATTGCGCCGCCTGGTGGCTGATCAGCAGCCCGCGCTCGGCCTCGGCGAACAGCACGAAACCGAATTCGCCGCCCTGGCTGAGCAGCAGCCCCATCTGGAACGCGCGCGTTCCGCCGGTGCCAAAGCCACGCGCCAGCGCAAAGACGATGCCGGTTTTGATAGCCATCACACCGATGACCAGCGCGACGACCAGCAGCCACTGGTCGCGGACCACGGTCAGGTCGAGCGTCATCCCGATCGCCATGAAGAACAGCCCGAGCAGCAGCCCGCGGAACGGCTCGATATCGGCCTCGAGCGCATGGCGATACGGCGATTCGGCGAGCATGACGCCGGCAACGAACGCGCCGAGCGCCATCGACAGCCCCAGCGACGCCATCAGCAGCGCACTGCCGAGCACCGACAGCAAGGCCGCGGCGACGAACGCCTCACGCGCGCCGAGCGTGCCGATGATGCGGAATACCCAGGGCAGCAGATAGCGGCCGACGAGCACGAGGAAGCCCAGCGCCGCCACCGTCATTGCCGCCATCTGCCAGCCGGGTAGGGCATCGGGATCGGGAACGCGGCTGAGCGCGGCGACGATGGTCAGCAGCGGCACGATGGCGAGATCCTGGAACAGCAGCATCGAGAAACTGCGCTCCCCGAACGCCGTGCCGGCGATATTGCGCTCGTTGAGCAATTGCATGACCAGCGCCGTCGACGACAGGCCGAGCGGCAGGCCGACGACGAGCGCTGCCTGCCACGACAGGCTGGTCAGCGCCATCACCAGCCCGGTCAGCGCGAAGCCGCAGATGATGACCTGCGCCGCGCCAAGGCCGAAGATATCGCGGCGCAGTGCCCATAGTCGCGACGGTTGCAGTTCGAGCCCGATGACGAACAGCAGCAGCACGATGCCGAATTCGGCGAACTGCAACACGCGTTCGGGCTCGGTAATCAGCCCGAGCAGTGATGGCCCGATGATGATGCCGGCGGCGAGATAGCCGAGCACGGCGCCCAGCCGCGCGCGGATGAACAGCGGCACGAGGACGACGCTGGCGCCGAGATAGACGACAGCCTCGGGCAGCAGGCCGGGAACTTCGGCGGACGCCAAGATCAGGCCGCCACGGGCGCTGCAAGCCGCGCCGCGGCGATCGCGGCATCGAAGGCGAGCAGGATCGACGGGTGGCGCGCGCGGTGCGGCCGCGCCGGGGCGAAGACATCGAAGCCCGGCCAATCCGGCGGGGTTTCGCTGCGCCCGGCAAGCCAATCGGCGAGGCCTGCGCGCGCAAGGTCGAGCTGCGCCGCGTCCTTGCCGATGATGTCGTTGCCGACCAAAGTCGCCGCCGCCTGGCCGAGCGCACAGGCGCGCACCTCCTGGCCGTGGCGTACGACGTGGCCTGCGGCATCGAGATCGATATCGGCGGTGACCTTGCTGCCGCACACCGGCGACACCTTGGTCGCGCTGGCCTGAGGGGCGTCGAGCCGCGCCGCATTGGCGGTTTCGGCAGCGAGCCGCAGGATGCGGGTGTTGTAGAGCGTTTCCGACATGGCGGCAGATATAGGCGAAGGCCGCGCCGGTTGCGAGGCGCTAACCGGCATCACCGAACAGGTCGTTGCGATACGCCTGCTTGACGAGCGAAATCAGCGCATCGGGCCACATCACGGTGATCAGATACGAGCCTTCGGCATAGGAGCCGGCGACATAGGGTGCCACCAGCACGCGGAACTGGCGGGCGCCGGTCCCGAGCTCGCCCCAGGGTACGATCGGCTGCTCGGACAGCTTTGGGCAAGGGCTGGACGGCGGGGTCGCCTCGCCGATGCGGCGCTTTTGCTCCTCGGCGAGCGCACGGCAGAAGGCCGGCTCGATCAGCTTGCGGGCGCGCGGCCAGTCGCTGAACAAGGCGTCGATCGGGATGGCGCGCTTCGCCGTCTTGTCCCAGATTTTCGCGGTATAGCCGGTGTTGCCGTGGGCGCCGCCGGTATAGGCATAGGTTTGCCCGGCGAGCGCCAGCAGCC
>JANOCM010000099.1:0-3521 GCA_031412175.1 Alphaproteobacteria bacterium | reverse complement strand
GCCGCTGCAGAAATCACTGGCGCTGGCGCTCGCCGAAACCAGCCGGCATCCGCTGAGCGCCGCGCTGCGCCGGGCGCTCGTCGCGGAAGGCATCGCGCCGGCCGCCGTGACCGATATCGCCGAAGTCGCCGGGCAGGGCGTCGCCGGGCTGTGGCAGGGCAAATCGGTCAGCCTCGGCCGCAGCGACGATGGCGGCGAGGCGCTCGCCTGCGCGCTGCAGATCGGCACTGCCGCGCCGGCGGTGATCCGCTTTGCCGATCCGCTGCGCCCCGAATGCGCCGCGACCATCGCCGGGCTGGCTCGGCTCGGCCTGCCCGCATCGATCCTGTCGGGCGACCGCCAATCCGCCGTGGCGCCGGTGGCGGCGGCGCTCGGTCTCGATGCCAGCGCCGGTCTGTCGCCGCAGGACAAGCTCGCTGCCATTGCGGCGCTGACGGCGACCGGCGCGCGGGTGCTGATGGTCGGCGATGGCCTCAACGACGGCCCGGCGCTCTCCGCCGGCCATGTCGCGATGGCGCCGGCGTCGGCGAGCGACGCCAGCCAGAATGCCGCCGACGCGGTGTTCCTCGGCGACAGCCTGGCGCCGGTGGCGACGGCGGTACGGGTGGCGCGCGCCACGGCGCGGATCGTCCGGCAGAATTTCGCCGCCGCCATCGCCTACAACATCGTCGCGGTGCCGCTCGCCATTGCCGGTCAGGTGACGCCGCTGCTCGCTGCCCTCGCCATGTCGGGGTCGTCGATCATCGTCGTCGCCAATGCGTTGCGGCTGCGGAGCGCGGCGCGGTGAACGGGCTGGCCGTCCTCATCCCGGTGGCGCTGCTGCTCGGGCTCGGCGGGCTGGCGGTGTTCTTCTGGACGCTGCGGCATGGCCAGTATGACGATCTCGATGGTGACGCGCTGCGCATCCTGATCGAAGATGACGACAAGCCGATCCCGGAGCCGACCGATGCCGCGTGAGAGTGCTTTCGCCTGGCTGCCGGCGCTGTTCGCCGCGGTGATGCTCGCCGGTGGCAGCGCGTCGGCAGCGCCATTGATGGCCGCGCTGTGCAATGGCGGCAGCGCCGAAATCCCAGGGAAGGCGCCGCGGCGCGATTGCGATACCGCCTGTCATGCGAATTGCACCCGGCGGAAAGCCAGGGCCTAGCCCGCCAGTTGCGTCATCCGCGCCGTAAAGGCGATGCGCAACGCGTCCGACAGGCTGTGGACACCAAGCTTGTGCATCAGATTGGCGCGGTGGATCTCCACGGTGCGCGGGCTGATGCCGAGGTCATAGGCAACCACCTTGTTCGACTGGCCGTTGACCAGGCCTTCGAGCACGTCGCGCTCGCGCGGTGTCAGCACATTGAGCCGCGCCTGTGCTGCGTCGGCGAGCAGGTGCAGCTGTTCGCGCCCCTGGTTGTGCAACTGCGCCTGCGCAATGGCGGCAATCAGGGTCGCCTTTTCGAATGGTTTTTCGATGAAATCGACCGCACCGGCCTTCATGGCGCGCACGGCGAGACCGACATCGCCATGGCCGGTGATGATGATCACCGGCAGCATGATGCCGCGATCGCGCAGCATCTGCTGGACGGCGAGGCCATCCATGCCGGTCAGCCGCACGTCGAGCAGCACGCAGCCCGGATCGAGGCTGCCCGCGGCCTTGAGGAAATCCTCGCCCGATTCAAAGGCCTCGACCGTCAATCCGGCGGTTTTCAGCATGAACCCGATCGAGCGGCGGACAGCGGCTTCGTCATCGACCACATAGACTTTGGTGTTTGTATCGATCGCCTCAGTCATCGCCGGTGTCCGCCGCGATGGCGCGAGCCAGCGTGAAATGGAACGCCGCGCCGCCGATATCGGCCGGTTCGGACCAGATACGGCCGCCATGCGCTTCGACGATCGACCGGCTGATCGACAGGCCCAACCCCATGCCCTGTTCCTTGCTGCTGTGAAACGGTTCGAACAGATGCCGCTGGATATCCGGCGTCAATCCCGGGCCGCTGTCGGCAACGATGACAGTGACCATGTCGTCGTTCGCCGCGATGCTGCGGATGTCGATGCGGCGACGCGGGCTGCGCTGCATCGCCTCGACGGCGTTGCGGATCAGGTTGAGCAGCACCTGCTGGATCTGGATGCGATCGACGAGCACCGCATCGGCGGCGGCGTCGAGGCGGATATCGACATCGATGGCGGCCTGGCCGGTGCCGGTCAGCGCCAGCGCGCCGGCCTCGGTGACCAGCTTGCGCAGGCTCTCGACATGCTTTTCATTGTCGCCGCGGGCGATGAAGTCGCGCAGGCGGCGGACGATCTGGCCGGCGCGGATCGATTGCGCCGCCGCCTCGTCGAGCGCCTCGCGCACCATGTCGAGCGCCGCGGCATCGGGGTTCGCCAGCAGGTCGCGGGCGCTTTCCATGTAGTTGGCGATGGCGGTCAGCGGCTGGTTGAGCTCATGCGCCAGCGCCGAGGCGAGCGACCCCATCGCGCTGATCCGCGAGATATGGTTGAGCTCGCCCTGCAGGTCGTGCAGCCGGCGCTCGGTCTGCTGGCGCTCGGTCAGGTCGCGGATGAAGCCGGTGAACACCCGGCCCTGCGGGGTATGGGCGTCGGCGATCGACAGTTCGATCGGGAAATTGCTGCCGTCGCGGCGGCGGGCGGTGGTGACGCGGCCGATGCCGATGATGCGGGCCACGCCGGTTTCGAGATAGCGCGTCATGTAGCGGTCATGCGCTTCGCGATCGGGATTGGGCATCAGCATCTTGACGTTGTGGCCGGTGACATCGGCCTCGGCATAGCCGAACATGCGTTCGGCGGCGGCGCTGAACGACAACATGGTGCCATGGTCGTCGATGACGATCATCGCATCGGGAACCGTCGCCAGGATCGACCGCTGATAGGCGGCATTGCCCTCGAAGCCGGCGGTCGTGGCTGGTTCGGATGCAGATTCGGCGGGGCGGAACGGGCACACGTCGTTGTCTAGCGCCTGAATCCGTGAAACTTCAATGCGCCAGCAGCAATGGCACCGTCGCCGACTGGATCAGCTCGCGCGTCACCCCGCCGAGCACCGTCTCGCGCAGCCGGCTGTGGCCATAGGCACCCATGACCAGATAGCGGGCATCGAGCTCGGCCACCGCATGCAGCAGCGCGACCGAGGTGCGGCGGCCCTTCGCCGGCCAGTCGTGGACTTCGCACGCGATGCCGTGGCGGGCGAGATAGGTCGCGGCCTCGGCGGCGGGCGTGCTGCCGGCATCGTCGCTGACTTCGACGACATGCACACAGGCAGCGCGTTGCAGCAGCGGCACCGTCCGGCGCATCGCGTGCGCCGCCTCGGCCGATCCGTTCCACGCCAGCATGACACTGCCATCGGCCTCGAACCGCCGGCCGCCAATCGGTGCCACCAGCACCGGTGCGCTGGTGTGGAGGACGACATCGCCGACGATCGGCAGCGGGTGATCGGGGGCATGGCGGCCGATTGCCGGCTGGCTGATCACCACGACATCGGCGAGCCGGCTTTGCGCGATCAGCGTTTCGACGACGCCGCCATC
>JANOCM010000098.1:0-4139 GCA_031412175.1 Alphaproteobacteria bacterium | reverse complement strand
TGGAGCGAGGACGCGGCGCAGGGCTTTCTCGGCAACAGCTATGATCTCGCCGATTACGAGCGCGTCACCGATATTCTCGACGTCTGGTTCGACAGCGGCTGCACCCATGCCTTTGTGCTCGAAAGCGGCCGCTGGCCCGATTTGCAATCGCCCGCCGACCTCTATCTCGAAGGCAGCGACCAGCATCGCGGCTGGTTTCAGTCGTCGCTGCTCGAAAGCTGCGGCACCCGCGGCCGCGCGCCGTACAAGGCGGTGCTGACGCACGGCATGACATTGGATGCCAAGGGCTACAAACAGTCGAAGTCGCTCGGCAACACTACCGATCCCTTGAAGCTGATGCAGGTCTATGGCGCCGATATCGTGCGGCTGTGGACAGCGACGGTCGATTTCACCGAGGATCACCGCATCGGCGATGAAATCCTCAAAGGCGTTGCCGACCAGTACCGCAAGTTGCGCAACACCTTCCGCTACCTGCTCGGCGCGCTCGAAGGCTTTGACGACAGCGAGCGCGTCGCGCCGGCGGCGATGCCCGAGCTCGAACGCTGGGTGCTGCATCGCCTCGCGGTGATCGACAGCGAATTGCGCGTCGCGGTCGGCAATTTCGATTTCAACACCTATGTCACGACGATCTCGACCTTTGTGAACAACGATTTGTCGGCGTTCGTCTTCGATATCCGCAAGGATTCGCTCTATTGCGACGCGGCGCACGATCCCAAACGCCGCGCCTGGCGGACGGTGCTCGATACCTTGTTCGAGGCGTTCACCCGCTGGCTGGCGCCGGTGCTGGTGTTCACCGCCGAGGAGGTGTGGACGACGCGCTATCCCGACGCCGGATCGGTGCATCTGCAAGAATGGCCGGCAATCGACAGCGGTTGGCGTGACGATGCGCTGTCGGCAAAGATGGCCCGGCTGCGGGTGCTGCGCGATACGGTGTATCTGCAGCTTGAAGTCATGCGCCGCGACAAGGTGATCGGCAGCTTTCTCGAGGCCGGCGTCGATATCCAGGTCGCCGACGAGGATCGCTTCGTCGAGCTGTCGAGCGTCGATCTTGCCGAAATGCTGATTGTCGGGCGCGTTCTGGTGCAAAAGACCGATGGCACCGAGGGGCTGCATGTCGGACCCGTGGGCGACGATAAATGCGCCCGCTGTTGGCGGCATTTGCCCGATGTGGCGGTGGCAACCGGCCTGTGCAGCCGCTGTGATGCGGCGATCGCGGCATGATGCGGCTCGGTTATGGCCTTGCCGCCATCGTTTTCGCCATCGACCAGCTGGTCAAATACTGGATCCTCGCCATCGTGCGGTTGCCGGAACGCGGTTTTGTCGAGGTGCTGCCGTTCTTTCGCCTGACATTCGTCGGCAACATCGGCGTTTCGATGGGGCTGTTCCGTGCCAATTCGGATGCCGGGCGCTGGCTGCTGGTGGCGATGACGGCGGGGATTGCTGCCGTGGTCGCGATCTGGATTGCGCGCGAGAAACAGCGCGCCGATGTGCTGGCGCTGGGGCTGATCCTTGGCGGCGCGCTGGGCAACATCATCGATCGCGTGCGCTTCGGCTATGTCGTCGATTTTCTGCATTTCTTCTGGGGCGAACACAGTTTCTGGGTATTCAACGTTGCTGATGCAGCGATCACCGCAGGTGTGCTATTACTGCTTTTGCGGGCGCTGATGGCGCCGAAAGGATGAAGTCTCTCATGCGTAACATTCTGATCATTTGCGGCGCCGCGATGGCGCTGGCGGCATGCGGGAAATCGGGCCTGGCAGCGCACAATGCCCCAGATGAACTGGCGATCAGCCGCAATGCTCCGCTCGTTGTGCCGCAGGATTTCGCGCTGACGCCGCCACGCCCCGGGGCGCCGCGCGCCGCCGGCCAGGATGCCCAAGGCGCCGCGATGGAGGCGCTGTTCGGCCCAGGCGTCAAGGTGCCGCCGAAATCGCCGGCGGAACAGCAATTGCTCGACAAGGCCGGCGCTGCCGCCACCGATCCGGCGATCCGCAGCCAGGCCGGCGACCCCAAGACGCCGACGGTCAACAAGGGCGCATTTCTGCGCGAAATCATGGATGCGCCGGCCGCCACGCGCAACGCCCAGGTTGCCGCCGTTACGCTTCCGAACTGACCGCTGCGGCAGTAGCGACGGCCCAAGTGTCGGCAGGCTTTACAGTCGCGAAAACTTTAGTGGTAGCGACATTTTTAACCTGTTGAGAATCATCGGTTAAAAATTCCCTGCTAGTTTGGCCCGAAATTTGCATGGCATGACCCGAACGGTTTTTATCAAGGGGTCCTTTTCATGCGCAACCTGATCGCCATCGCCGCAGTCGCTGCCGCCTTCGGCTCGGCTACCGCCGCCAACGCGGTGAGCATCATCAACGGCAGCTTTGAAACGCTTACGGTTTCGGTTCCGGTCGGCACCGGCCCCAACTTCAATTCGAGCTACAAGGAAGAACTGGCCCCGAATGGCGTCGCCATCACCGGCTGGAACATCGGTGTCGTCGGCCCCGTCGGCCTTGCCGGCGTCGACATCATCCGCAACTATTGGCAGGCTTCGAATGGCTCCTACAGCCTCGACATGAACGCCCGCGGTGCCGGCTCGGTGTCGCAACTGCTGACCGGTCTGCAGAACGGTTTCTCCTACACGCTGACCTTCGACCTTTCGAAGAACCCGCAGGGTGCTGCAAGCAAGTCGGTCCTGCTTTCGGTCGGCAATTTGACGCCGGTGACCTACACCTATTCGCTGGCCAACACCCGCGCTGCGATGAACTGGCAGTCGCAGTCGTATACCTTCGCAGCCGTCGGCACGACCGCGCTGCTGACCTTCGAAAGCCTGACCGGCGGCGCGTTCGGCGTGGCGCTCGACAACGTCGACATTCGCCAGACCTTCGCCACCCAGGTTCCCGAGCCGGAAAGCTGGATGCTGATGGTCGCCGGTTTCGGCATGGTCGGTTTCGCCGCACGCCGTCGCAAGACTGCCGTCGCCGCCTGACCGTCGCGATACGAACATGAAACGGCCGCCGTGCGCAAGCACCGCGGCCGTTTTCGTTTGTGGGCGGTGTGCGGTGGGGCGCCAGGGCTGTATCGCCGCGCGCCGCTCGCCGGCATTCCCCGCGGCAAGCAAAGCCGCCGAGCGGCGCGGCCTATTTGAGCAGGCTGCCGAGCAGGCCGCGCAGCAGCTTGGTGCCCAATTGACGGCCCGCTGATGAC
The DNA here is from genome assembly GCA_031412175.1 of Alphaproteobacteria bacterium. Taxonomy (GTDB): domain Bacteria; phylum Pseudomonadota; class Alphaproteobacteria; order Sphingomonadales; family Sphingomonadaceae; genus Sandarakinorhabdus. The sequence continues at coordinate 944 of JANOCM010000098.1, read as the reverse complement.
GCCGCCGACTTCATCGTCGACTGGATCAGCTTTTCGGTGAAACTCGCCGGTTGGGCTCGCTTGGCCGCAGCTTCGGCTCGTGCCGTGGCGGCCGCCTGTTTGGCGGCGGCCGCTGCCGCAGCGGCATCGAGCTTGGCCTGCAGCACCGCCGCCTTTCGCGCCGCCACCTCGGCTTCGGTCTGCGCCGCCTGTTCGGCGGCATGGGCAGCGCGGGTGTTCAGTTTCTCATAGGCCGATTCGCGATCGATGTTTTCGGTGTATTTGCCGGCATAGGGGCTTTCGTCCTGCACGCTGTCGCGCTCGGCCTGGCTGATCGGGCCGACGCGCGACCGCGGCGGCGCGATCAGCGTGCGTTCCACCATTGACGGTGCGCCATCGGTTTGCAGCAGCGATACCAGCGCCTCGCCGACCTTCAGCTCGGTGATCGCGGTGGCGACATCGACCCTGGGGTTGGCGCGGAACGTCGTCGCCGCCGACTGCACCGCCTTTTGATCGCGCGGTGTGAAGGCGCGCAACGCGTGCTGGACGCGGTTGCCGAGCTGGCCAGCGACCTTCTCGGGGATATCGATCGGGTTCTGGCTGATGAAATAGACGCCGACGCCTTTCGATCGCACCAGCCGCACGACCTGCTCGACCTTTTCGAGCAGCGCCGACGGCGCCTCGTCGAACAGCAGATGGGCTTCGTCGAAGAAGAATACGAGCTTTGGCTTGTCGGGATCGCCGACCTCGGGCAGCGCTTCGAAAAGCTCCGACAGCAGCCAGAGCAGGAAGCTGGCGTAGAGACGCGGCGACTGCATTAGCTTGTCGGCGGCAAGAATGTTGACCTGGCCGCGACCGTGGCGATTGACACGGATGAAATCCTGGATATCGAGCGCCGGCTCGCCGAAGAAATGCTCGCCGCCCTGGGATTCGAGCTGGAGCAACTGGCGCTGGATGATGCCGAT
>JANOCM010000097.1:0-4204 GCA_031412175.1 Alphaproteobacteria bacterium | reverse complement strand
CGCGGCGCTGGCGATCGTCGCGGCGACCGACCTGGTGACGACGATAAGCGCGGCGTTCGCGGCACGCTTTGCCGATACCTTCGGGCTGATCGTCAAGCCGGCACCGTTCGCCGCCGTCGCGCTCGACGTGACGCTGGTGTGGTCGCATGTTCGCGATGCCGACCCGGTGCTGCGCTGGTTCCGAAGCGTGCTGGCCGGGACGGCGGCGCAGTCTTGACAAATATCACCGATATGGTTATCTAAGCGAGCTTCGCGCTCTTTGACATTGCTGAAAATCGATCGCCTCCGCCACGCGCGGCCTGCTGACCCGGTGTGCGACAAAACCGACAAAACAGTGACTTTCGTCAACTTCCGATATCTGGCTATCCGTCGCCCAAAGCTATGTCATCCCTGCCAAGGCGGGGGGACGACTGCTTCCACTCGAGCGCAAGCGATCCTTAGCGCTTGCGCCCCTTCGTCATCGGATCGGGCTTTTTCGGCCGCTTCCAACCCGGCGGCGCCTCGGGCTTCGGATGCTGGGTGCCGATGCCCATCGCGCCGGGCACCTGGGCATGAATTTCGGACGGATCGAAAGTGAGGGCCTTCAACTCATCGCGCAATTTCGCTGCACGCTCGAAATCGCCGGCGGCAGCAGCAGCGCGCATTTCGGCTTCAAGTCGATCGCGGTTCGTCGCCATGCCTTTGTTCCTTTGCCGGCCCGGACGCAAACGCCCAGGCCGGCGCAAAGGTCACACGCTCCGCAGGTCGGGCGGAGTGGCCTCCGCCTGCAGCAGCGCCACGGCTTCGCCGAGCGGCATCACCCGCTGCTCGCCACCTGCCAGGTTGCGCAGCGCGACGGTGCCTTCCTCGGCCTCCCGCCGGCCGACGACGAGCATGTACGACGCCTTTTGCAGGCTATGCTCGCGGACCTTCAGGTTGATCTTTTCGTTGCGCAGGTCGGTTTCGGTGCGGATGCCGGCCTTTTGCAACGCTTCGGTGACGTGCAGCGCATAATCGTCGGCGTCGGAAACGATCGTCGCGACCACCGCCTGCACCGGCGCCAGCCACGCCGGGAAGCGCCCGGCGTAGTGCTCGATCAATATGCCGATGAAGCGTTCATAGCTGCCGAGGATGGCGCGGTGCAGCATGACCGGGCGATGGCGCGCGCCATCCTCCGCGACATAGCTGGCATCGAGCCGTTCGGGCAGCACCGTATCGGTCTGGATGGTGCCGACCTGCCACGTCCGGCCGATCGCGTCGGTCAGGTGGAATTCGAGCTTGGGCGCATAGAAGGCGCCTTCGCCGGGCAGTTCCTCCCAGCCCCAATCGGCCGTATCGCGGCCCGTCGCCTTGACCGCGTCGCGCATCGACTGTTCGGACCAGTCCCACATCGCGTCGCTGCCGAAACGCTTGTCGGGGCGCAACGCCAGCTTGATGGCATAGTCGGTGAACCCCAGGTCCTTGTAGACGACATCGAGCAGATCGCAGAAGCGCGCGATCTCGCCGACGATCTGGTCTTCGCGGCAAAAGATATGGGCGTCATCCTGGGTGAACTGGCGGACGCGCATCAGGCCATGCAGCGCGCCATGCGGCTCGTTGCGGTGGCAGCAGCCCATTTCCGCCAGCCGCAACGGCAGGTCGCGATAGGATTTGATGCCCTGGCGGAAGATCAGCACATGCGCCGGGCAGTTCATCGGCTTCAGCGCCATCCACTGCGCCTTGTCGCTGACCACGGGGCCTTCGTCCTCGGTGTTCGGCACCTCGTCGGGGATGACGAACATGTTTTCGCGATACTTGCCCCAATGGCCCGATTGTTCCCACTGCCGGGCGTCCATGATCTGCGGCGTCTTGACCTCGAGATAGCCGGCAGCATCGAGCCGGCGGCGCATATAGGCCTCGAGCGCGCGATAGATGACAAAGCCACGCGGGTGCCAGAAGACGCTGCCGTGCGCCTCCTCCTGGAGGTGGAACAGGTCCATCTCGCGGCCGAGCTTGCGGTGGTCGCGCTTGGCAGCCTCCTCGAGCCGCAGCAGATGCGCATCGAGCTGCTTTTTATTGAGCCAGCCGGTCCCGTAGATGCGGCTCAGCATCGCATTGGCCTGGTCGCCGCGCCAATAGGCACCCGAGACGCGGGTCAACTTGAACGCCGCCGGATCGAGCTTGCCCGTCGACGGCAGATGCGGCCCGCGGCACATGTCGAGCCAGGCGTCGGGCTGGTTGCCGGCGCGATAGATCGTCAGCGGCTCGTCGCCCGACAGCGCCTCGGCCCATTCGGCCTTGAAGCTTTCGCCATGCGCGTTGAAATGCGCGATCAGTTGTTCGCGCGTCCATTCCTCGCGGACCAGCGGTTCATTGCGGGCGATGATGGCGCGCATTTCGGCCTCGATCGCCGGCAGGTCGTCGTCGGTGAAGGGGCCGCGATCCGCCGCCGGGGCGAAATCATAGTAGAAGCCGTCGTCGGTCGACGGGCCGAAGGTGATCTGCGTGCCGGGAAACAGCTTCTGCACCGCCTCCGCCAGCACATGGGCATAGTCGTGGCGCGCAAGCTCGAGCGCATCGGCCTCGTCCTTCGCCGTGACCAGCGCCAGGCTGGCATCGCGGGTGATCGGCCGCGCCAGATCGACCAGCTCGCCATCGACCCGCGCCGCCAGCGCCGCCTTGAGCAGCCCGGGGCCGATGCTCGCCGCCACGTCCGCGCCGGTGGTGCCGGTCGCCACGGCGCGAACGGAGCCATCGGGAAGCGTGAGGTTGATGAGATCGGACATCGTAAAAAACAGCCTGTCGGGCGCCGGGATTGGCGCGCCGCCACCTGCGACAAGCGAGGCCGCGAAGTCAATGAAAGTTGCGTGGGCGATGCCGTCCGGCGCTAGCGTGCCACTGCCCGCGTGTAGAGGTGCCAGGTCGCATAGCCGAGCACCGGTAGCGCCACCATCAGCCCGACGAACAGCGGCAGTGCGCCGAGCGCCAGGATCGCAGCGACGCGGATGCCCCAGCCGATCATCGTTGCCGGGCTGCGGCGGAAGGCGGCGACCGAGGTGGCGACAGCGGCCAGCGGCTCGGTGCCCTTGTCGACGACCATCGGGAAGCTGAACGCCGCCACCGCCAGCGTGACGACGGCGAAGATGGCGCCGACGATGTTGCCGACGACGACCATTGTCAGCCCCTGCGGGGTGCCGACCAGATCCTGCACGAACTGCGGCGGCGTGGAGGGGCCGAGCGTGCCGAGCGTTGCATTGTAGATGGCGTAGGCGGCACCCATCCAGACGAGGAAGATCACCGCCAGCATCAGCGTCAACACCGCGATCGGCAGCCGTGAACGGCCCTTAAGCGGATCGAGGAAATGCCACCAGCTGGCGTCGATGCCCGCCTCGCGGCGGCGCGCCAGTTCATAGAATCCCGCGGCAGCGACTGGCCCTACCAGGGCAAAACCACCGACGAGCGGAAAGATCAGCGGGAACAACTGGCTGTTGAAGGCGAGCACCGAGGCCAGCGCGCCGACGACCGGATAGATGAACGGCAGCAGGATGAGGTCACCGCGCTTGTGCTTGAAATCATCCCAGCCTTGCGCCAGCGCCCAGCGCAGGTCTTCGCCGGTGAGAGCACGGACCGGCGCCGAGGCGACCGGGGGCATCGTCGCGTCCATCATGTTCTCCTTGAAGACCTTCGGACTGCGGCGAGGATACGCCGATGACCGCCCGGCGCAACCCGACTTGGCGGCGCCGGGCAAAAACCCTAACGCAGGGTCCGATGACAATGTTGCAGTTCTTGGCGGTCGACGGCACCGATATCGCCTTCCGCCACCGTGCCGGCGCCGGGCCGCTGGTCGTCTTCCTGCCCGGCTATATGTCGGACATGTCGGGATCGAAGGCCGAGGCGCTCGCCGGCTGGGCCGCCGCCAATGGCCGCGCGCTGCTGCGGCTCGACTATTCGGGCTGCGGGGCCAGCGGCGGCGACTTCCTTGCCGGCAGCATCGGCCGCTGGGTCGCCGATGCCCGCGCCGTGATCGACCATGTTGCGCCGGCTGGCCGGGTGCTGCTGGTCGGCAGCTCGATGGGCGGCTGGATCGCGCTGCGATTGGGGCTGGCGCTCGGCGACCGGCTCGCCGGGCTGGTCGGCATCGCTGCCGCGCCCGATTTCACCGATTGGGGCCTTGGCATAACCGCCGCGGATCGCGACGCGTTGGCGGCGCAGGGCTGGTTCGCGCGGCCCAGCGACTATGATCCCG
>JANOCM010000096.1:0-2029 GCA_031412175.1 Alphaproteobacteria bacterium | reverse complement strand
CCGCGAAGTCGAGATGGACACCGACATGGTGTCCGAAGCCGAAATGGGCGAGGAAGGCCAGGAGGGCATGACCCCGTGGCGGCCCAATTTGCCGATGTCGGACCTGCCGCCCGATTTCGACTACAAGGCGTACACCAGGGCGCATGACGAGATCGTCGGTGCCGAGGAATTGTGCGACGCCGAGGAACTGACCCGGCTGCGCGGCTATCTCGACCAGCAGCTGATCCCGCTGCAATCGGCGGTGACCAAGCTCGCCAACCGGTTGCAAAGGCGGCTGATGGCGCAGCAGAACCGCAGCTGGGATTTCGACCAGGAGGAGGGGCTGCTCGATGCGGCGCGCCTCGTCCGCATCGTGACCAACCCCAACTATGCGATGAGCTACAAGGTCGAACGCGACACCGAATTCCGCGATACGGTGGTGACCCTGCTGATCGACAACAGCGGCTCGATGCGCGGCCGTCCGATCAGCATCGCGGCAATCTGCGCTGATATCCTCGCCCGCACGCTCGAACGCTGCGCGGTCAAGACCGAGATCCTGGGCTTCACCACCCGCGCGTGGACGGGTGGCCAGGCGCGCGAAAAATGGCTCGCCGACAACCGCCCGGTCAAGCCGGGCCGGCTCAACGATCTCCGCCATATCGTCTACAAACAGGCCGATGCGCCGTGGCGGCGGGCGCGCAAGAACCTCGGGCTGATGATGCGCGAAGGGCTGCTGAAGGAAAATATCGACGGCGAGGCGCTGCTGTGGGCGCACGATCGCCTGCTGGCGCGGCGCGAGGACCGGCGCATCCTGATGGTGATTTCCGACGGCGCGCCGGTCGACGATTCGACGTTGAGCGTCAACAGCGGTAACTATCTCGAACGCCACCTCAGGCAGGTGATCAAGCATATCGAGGGCCGATCCCCGGTCGAACTCATCGCCATCGGCATCGGCCATGATGTGACGCGCTATTATGCCAAGGCGGTGACCATCATGGACGCGGAACAATTGGGCGGTACCATCATCGACCAGCTCGCCAGCCTGTTCGAAGCCAACGGCAAAGCGGGAAGACGTTGACCGCGCTTCACCTCGCCGGCACCTATATCCGCGAGGTGCAGGCGAGCCTGGCGCGCATCCGCGAGAACGTCCTCGATTGGGAACATCTGGCGCATCTGCATGGCACTAGCTTTGCCGCCTGCGAGTTGGTCGACGGCGATGCCGAAGGCTGGCGGATCCGGCTGACCGGGCGGGGCCGGGCTGCGCCGCAGGTGCAGAAACTGGTTCTCGCTGCCGATACCAGCGCCTATCGCGTCGTCACCGAAAGCGGCCCGGGGGCGGGCAGCGAAATCCGCGTGGCGGTGACGAAAAAGGCGCCGCACCTCAGCCATGTCGTCGTCGAATATCATGTGCCCGAGGCCGACCCGGCAAAGCTGGCGGCGATCGGCACCGCCTTTGTCGCCATCTACGAGCAGCTGTGGGACGAAGACGAGGCGATGATGCGCGCCCGCGAGGCGGCATTGGCGCCACGAAAAAAGGTCGCGACCCCGGCCTTGCTGTTTCTCGGTGAGGAAGCCGATGTCCGCCAGCAATTGCCGCTGGCGTTCGATTTCGGCGCCGGTCGCTTCCGGCTCGTCGACATCGCCGGCACGCTAATGGCGCATAGCGCGACCTGCCCGCACTGGCTGGGGCCGCTCCACAGCGCGCCCGATGCGGCGGGTGTCATCACCTGCCCGTGGCATGGCTATCGCTTCGATGTCGCCAGCGGTGCCAGCGCCGATGGCCGCGGGCTGTGCCTGCCCCCGGCGCCGGCGATTCGTCTCGAACGCGGCCGGGTCGTCGCTTGCGCGTAAGCCTGTTCGCGCGGTGGCCGACACCGGGCGCGGCCAAGACGCGGCTGATCCCGGCTTTGGGGGCCGAAGGCGCTGCAGACCTGCACCGGCGGCTGACCGAGCGCACCGTGGCGACAGTGCTCGCCGCCGGTCTGGCGTGCGAAGTGCGATCGACCGGCGCCGACCCGGCGGCGTTCCGCGACTGGCTCGGGGTGCCGGC
>JANOCM010000095.1:0-3577 GCA_031412175.1 Alphaproteobacteria bacterium | reverse complement strand
ACGCTGGTAAAGCCGGCGCGCAAGGTCACCCGCGCTGCTTCGGCCGCCTTCAGCAGCGTTTCGCCCTCGCTGTGGCGCAACGCCTCGGCCGGATCGCCGGTCTCGCCCCAGCCATCGGCGACATGGGTGTGCATGTCGATGAGGCCGGGCAGCACGGTATAGCACGACCAGTCGACCAGCGTGCCGCCCTGGGGTGGTCCGGCCCAGGGCACAACGGCGGTGATGCGGCCGTCCTTGATCGTCACCAGCTGGTCGGTGAGCATGGCTCCCGCCTCCGGATCGACCAGCCGGCCGGCGTGGACATGCACTGTGTCCGCGGCAGCGTTCCCGGCCAATAGCAGTGCTGCGATAACTACGGATAGCATGGCGATACCCCCTGATGGCATGATTGACCGGTGACGCGGGCCGGGCAAGGGCGCATGGTCGCCACCGGACACCCTGTCCACAAGGAGAACGACGATGGCAAAAGGCCAGGCGAAATCGAACAAGGAAACGCGCAAGCCCAAGGCCGCGCCGCCCAAGAAGGTCATCCAGGCCAACCCATCGACCAAATAGGCCCGGCAGCATGCTCGTCGAACTGCTGGTGGCGACGGGGATGGTGCTGACAACCGTGTTGCTGCACGCCATCGGCCTGTTGCTGCTCGGTCGGCTGACCCAGTTCGAGGCGCTGGAAGAAGACAAGCTGGCGATCAAGGCGCTGTCGGTGCCCGGCGTCCTGATGATGATGGTGGTCGTGCTGGCGCTGTTTGCGCTGCACGGCGCCGAAATATGGCTTTATGCGGCGCTGTATATGCGGCTCGGCGCGATCGACGACGTGCGCACCGCAGTGTATTTCTCCACCCAGACCTATGCAGCGATCGGGTTCGGCGACGATGCAATGCAGACCAACTGGCACCTTGTCGCCGCGATCGAGGGGATCAACGGCCTGCTGTTGCTCGGCTGGTCGACGGCCTTCTTCGTAACGATGATGGGCCGGCTGAGCCGGGTCTAGCGTTCGGTTTCGTTACGCCGCGACCATGCGACGGCGGCGGCGCAGGCTCGCGCCGGCAAGGCCGAAGCCTGCGACCAACAGCGCCCAGCTTTCTGGCTCGGGCACCGCCAGGAATTGCGGTGTGAAGCTGTCGATGACGCTGAGCGAATTGCCGTCGAAATCGTCGAGCGCGAAGAAATTCGACGGATCGTTCGGCCCGATCGGGCTGTTGATGATGATCTGCCCTGCACAGAAGAAACCGCACCCGGCGACCCCCTGAAAGCCGAAGCGCAGGTCGAACACCGAAAAGCCGCGACCATCGGCCGACCGGGTGCCGAATCCCTGCACCGGTCCCGGCGCGATATCGGCGGCGAGATCGTCGAGCGTCCCGACGATGCCGCCGAAGTTCAAGGTCAGCGCGGTGATCGACCCCGATCCGAAACTGTCCCCCGGCCGCACCGCATCATCGAGCACCAGCGTGCCAGTGATGGTGGGCGACGTGAACAGCGGCGACGGTTCCCACAGCATGACATCGGTCGCCGTCAGGCGGAACACCGTCGCCTGCGCCGGCCCGGCAAGCAGGATCGCCGCCGCGACGGCGAATGCGCGTGATATCATCGGCATGCTGTTCTCCCTTGCCCCGCCGTGCAGATACGGATGGGCGGTCGCGAGGATGCAGGACGGTTCAGGGGCAGCGCAGCCGCTGGTTCGCAACCGCGGCATGACCGGCGCATCCGCAGTAGGATATCTGCGTCATTGTAACGCATGCCGGAAAATCGTATAGCGCCACGCAATCTCGGCGCCGCTCGGTGCCCAAAAACAAACTTCGGTCGCGATGTGTCCACGCTTTTGCAGGAGACTTCGTCATGAAGACCAGGCTTATTGCCGCCGCGGCCATGCTCGCCGCGCTCGCGAGTCCCGCTGCCGCTGTCGGAGTCGCCGGTGATCCGGTGCTCTACTGGAATGAAATCCTGATCACGTCGCTGACACCGAACCCGGTGTTCGCCGGGCGCCACGCGGCGATGGTCAACATCGCGATTCACGACGCCGTCAACGCCGCCACCGGGCGGCAGAATTATGGTTATCTCGGCAGCCTCGAACGCGATGGCGGCGACACCCGCGCTGCCGCCAGCGCTGCCGCGCATGCGGTGCTGTCGGCGCTCTATCCCGCCAATGCCGCGGTCTATAACGCCGCGCTCGCCAACAGCCTGGCGCTGGTGCCCGATGGCGCGGCCAAGACCAAAGGCATCGCCACCGGCGCGGCGCTCGGCGCCCAGGTGCTGGCGTTGCGGCTGAATGACGGCTGGAACGCGGTGGTGCCGTACAGCCCGAGCGGGTTGCCCGGCCGCTGGGCGCCGACGCCACCGGCCAACCTGCCGGGCGCCGTGCCGCAATGGGGCAGCGTCGATCCCTTCCTGCTGAATGCCGGCGACCAGTTCCGCCTCGGTGCGCCGCCGGCGATCGACAGCGCCGAATATGCCGCCGCCTATAACGAGATCAAGGACATCGGCGCCGCCGGCAGCCTGACGCGCACCGGCGACCAGTCCTATGCCGCCAACTATTGGGTGGCAGCGAGCGGTCCCGGCCCCTGGCTGCGCGCTGCCATCGACGCGTCGGAGGCCGCCGGCAACGCGACGATCGACAATGCCGCGCTGTTCGCCCGGATGAACGTCGCCATCGTCGATGCCACGATCGGCATCTTCGACGCCAAATACACCTTCGACTATTGGCGTCCGGTCACCGGCATCCGCAACGGCGATCTGGATGGCAACGCCGCCACGGACAAGGATGCCGGCTGGACGCCCTATGTCATCACGCCGCCGCACCCGTCGTACCTGTCGGGCCATTCGGGCGTCGCGGGCGCCGCCGGGGCGGTGCTGGCCGACGCCTTCGGCGACGAAACGTCGTTGTGCATCGGCTGGGCCTCGCTCAACCGCTGCTGGGACAGTTATACCGCCGCCGCCGACGATGCCGCGATCAGCCGGCTGTGGGGCGGCATCCACTGGCGTTTCGACAACGAAGCCGGGCTGACGCTCGGGCGCTCGGTCGCCGACTGGACGCTCGATCAATATGCGTTCGGCGCCGTGCCGGAACCGGGCAGCTGGGCGGCGATGATCGCCGGCTTCGGGATCGTGGGGGCAGTGATGCGGCGCCGGCGCGCCGGGCAGCGTGCGGCGCTGGCATAAGGCCGCTCCCGGCGGCGGGAGCGGCGGCCATCCTCACTCGACGTAGATGCCGACGACCCGCCACTGGCCGCCCTCGCGGTTGAGCGACAACACCTCGGTTTTCGCCTGGTTGTCTGCGAAGCTGGAGCGGAAACGGATGGCGCGGACGCCATTGGGCGGTGCGGGAATGTCCTCGTCGATCACCAGCGCGCGCGACAGCGCCGGGCCGAGGCGGGCGTGCACCGCCTCGGCCCCCGCCTGCCCGTTGGCGACGCTGTTGTCCGACCGGTAATGGGCGCCGGGCGCTCTTTCCCGGTCGGTACACCGGGCCCCCTTGTGGGTGGGGGCGGCGGTGGGGGTGCCGGCCCGCGTGGCCCCGGCGCTGTCGCGCGCGCTGGTGATCGACGAGGACATTCCCGCACCGCCCAATGGCGTCCGCGCC
>JANOCM010000094.1:0-4227 GCA_031412175.1 Alphaproteobacteria bacterium | reverse complement strand
CACTTTTCTTCCAGCATCTTGGCGAGGTCAGCCGCTTCGAGAACGGTCAGCGCCGAAAGCTGTTCGACGATCGAGTTGAGGTCAGCCATGTGTAATCTCCAGTTCTAAATGTCTTGTGAATGCGGCGGATGCCGCGGGTTTTAGGCAGCGTCCTTGGTGGCATAGGCCCCGAACACGCGGGCAAGCTTGGCCGCCGGCGCATTGGCCAGCTGGGCGAGCTTGGTAGCCGGCGAGTTGATGAGACCGATGAGCGTCGAACGCAGCGCATCGAGCGACGGCAGTTCGGCGAGCGCCTTGACGCCATTCACGTCGAGGACATGTGCCCCCATCGCCCCGCCGACGACTTCGAACTTGTCGGTCGTCTTGGCGAATTCGATGGCGACCTTGGCCGCCGCGACCGGGTCGGTCGAGGTGGCAAAGCCGATCGGGCCGGTCAGCAGATCGCCGAGCGGCTGGTAGGGCGTGCCTTCGAGCGCGATGCGCGCAAGGCGATTCTTCGTCACCTTGAAGCTGGCTCCGGCATTGCGCATCCGGTTCCGAAGATCGGTGACCTGGGCCACCGAAAGACCATGGTTGCGGGCGACCACAACGACGGACGTTTCGGACAACGTCTTGGCAAGACCAGAGATCTGCTCGGATTTTTGAGCGCGATCCATGCTCTCTCCTTGGGTTGTGGCATCATTTGCATGATACCGGTTGAGCCAAGGCCAGGAGGGGTCCGGGCCAGGGCCCGTCCGAGGGATCGTCGCCTGGGTGCGCGGCAACAGCCACGTTCACAAGCCCGGCTGCCCTGCGGCAACCGGCAAAAACTCTCCCCGTCTCATGCAGGCCATTGCGGCTTAGGTGCGGATGCACACCTGCAATCTCGGACGGTCGCCGGCCCCCTTGCGAGGACCAGCGGAAACGGGGCGTTTAGCGTCCCCCGTGTCAAAGTCAAGCCGGCGGCGCCGCAGGGCAGTCGCGCCGCATCCCCTCGGCGAGCAGCGGCACCATCGAATCGCGGTCCAGTTGCGTGAAACTGCCCGCCCTTGTCATCCGCTGTATCATCGCACGCGCCTCGGTCAGGATGGCGCAGGCCTCGGCGCGGCGTTGCGAGGCCGCCAGGGCATCGGCGAGTGCCTGCAGCCCGATGATCAGCGCCCGCTGGCGCTCGGCACTGCCGGGCTTGTCGGCCAGCCATTCGCGCCGGTCGGCGAGCGAAGCCGACAGCTCGGCAATCGCCGGGGCGACCTGTCGCGCCGCCGTCAACGCCTGGCCATAGGCCAGCCGCGCGATCCGCACCCAGGATGCCACAGCACCATCTTCCGGATCGGCCTTTGCCATCGCCATCCAGCCGTCGCGCGATTCCTTCAGCATCGGCAGCGCTACGACTGCCCGTCCGGCATCGATCAACGTCGTGCCGACGTTCCATTGCTGGCGCTGCAGAGTCCAGCGAAAGCGCGGCTCATCGGGCCAGCGCGCCAGACCGGCGCCTGCCGCTGCCGCCGCCGCCTGATATTCCGCCAGCGCTGCCGGCTTGTGCCCGGAATAATATTGGCCCTCGGCCGCGAGATCATAGCCACGCAGCTGGCGCAGCGCCGCCTCGGCATCGGCTGGCGGCGCAGCCGCCACCCGTTCGGCGAGCCCGATCGCGGTGGCATATTCGCCCTGCCAGTCGGCAACCTCGGCCCTCGCCAGCAACAATTCGTCGCGCAGCGCCGGTGGTGCCGCGCCGGCAGTTGCGGCAGCAGCCTGCAGCATCGCGGGCGCCTTTGCCACCGCGCCATCCGCCGCCGCCTGCCGCGCTGCATCGATCAGGATGCGCGCCCGCAGCTGTCGGCCCGCCAGCGACGCGTCGTCGGCGACCAGCGCCAGCGCCTTGTCGAGCGCAGCCCGCGCCGCCGGCCGGTCACGCAGGCTCGGCCGCTCGGTGCTGTTCTGCACGATTGCCAGCCGCCGATAGGCCTCGGCCGCATCGTGGCGCAGTTCGGGCGTCGCATCGGGCAGCGCCGCCACCTTGGCGAGCATGGCCGCCGCCTCCTGCGCGAGGCCAGCACGTAGCCGCACCGTACCCGGCTGCTTCTCCAGCCGATCGGACAGCGCCGCCACCTGCGATCGCGCCAGCTGGCGGACATCGGCGACGCGATCGTTGGTGGCCCGGCGCTGACTCGCCGCCTGCAACCAGCCCTGCGCCGATACGACGGTCAGCCCGAGCAACACCGCGATGCCGGCGATTACGATCATCCGCCACGGCAGGACGCGGGCAGCCAGGGCATCGGGTGTCGGCGTGGGTTGCGGCGCGTCGGATGGCACAGCGTCGGGTGCGGCGCGCAGCCAGGCGGCCAGCTCCGCTTCATAGGCATAGACCGGCGCCCGCGCCTCGCCCGGCACGCGGTGCACCGGCAGGCCGCGGCTGGCTTCCCAGCGCTTCACGGTGCGCTCGTCGGCGCCGAAATAGCTGGCAATCTCCTTCCAGCTGCGCAGCCGGCCATCGTTCGACACACCTCGCGAACCGCTGTTGCCGTTCAGCGCCATTGCCGGTCGATCCGCCTCCTGTTGCGCCGCGGCACCAAGGTGATGCCCCGTCATGCCCCGACCCGCCCCGACACGCCGGGACGCGCCGCCCTGCCAAACCCTTAACATTCACGGCGGCACCAGCGGAAATCTTTTCACGCCACAACAGGGAGACCGGACGATGATCACCAACAGGCAGGATTGGCGGGTTGCGACCGCCTGTGCAGGGCTGGCGCTGGCCTTCGGCACCACACCGGCGAATGCAGCGCCACCCGCGCCCTATGCGCCGTCATCCTTTGCCTTCGGCTCGGGGCTGGGCACCAACGGCAACCAGTCGACCACCCAGATCAAGAACGGTGTTGTCGGCACCACCTTCGGCAATGGCGTCGCAACGACCGCATCGGCCGATGGCTGGACCAATACCGCGACCGTCATCACCGACATCGGCAACAGCACCGCTGCCCGCGCCGATCTGCGCACCGGCACCGCCAAGGCCGTGGCTGTCAACGGCGGCATCAACACGCCGCGCGGCATCGCCGAAGCGCGCATCCAGGACAGCGTGTTCTTCAACAATGTTTCGGGCGGCACAGTCTATCTGCCATTCAGCTATCGCTTCGACGGCAGCCTGACCGACAGCATCGGCGGCACTGCGTCGGCCATCTTCAGACTCGACGAAGCCCGGGTTTGCACCGATCTCAGCTACACCTCGTGCGGGAACTCGCTGACGCTGCAGAATGGCGGCAATGCCAACAACACCACAGTGATCGGCTATCTGGGCAACGGCAGCCAGAATGGCGTCCAGCAGGGCGGCGCCTTTTTCTTCGGCGCGCCCGACAATGTCGATCTGGCCAACTACAGCGTGTTCAAGGACTGGAACACGCTGACGGGTAGCTATGACACCATCGTCGCATCGGTCCTCGCCCTGCCGACCGGGGCCAGCCGGCTGGGCTTCGACCTGCGGCTCAAGGTCGATTGTTGGGTCGATCTCAATGCCCGCTGCGATTTCGGCCATACCTCGGCGTTCCGCTTCGGCGCGCTGCCGACCGGCCTCAGCTTTACATCGGCCTCGGGGGTGTTCCTTGCCGGCGATCCCGCCATTGTCGGGGTTCCCGAGCCCGCGAGCTGGGCGCTGCTGATCGCCGGCTTCGGCCTTGTTGGCGCGACCCTGCGCAAGCGCCGCACCGTCGCCGCCTGAGCCACGCCGCAAATGAAAAGGGCCGGGGATCGCTCCCCGGCCCTTCGCAGTTTCAGCCGATCGTCAGATCAGACCGTGTGGCCGACCGTCGTCGTGTCGACGCGGACGCCGGCGCCCATCGTCGAGCTGACCGCGACCTTCTGCAGATACTTGCCCTTGGCACCCGACGGCTTGGCGCGGACCACGGCATCGAGCAGCGCATCGAAATTGGCGCGCAGATCGTCCTGGCTGAAGCTCGCCTTGCCGAGCATGCCGTGGATGATCCCGGCCTTTTCGACGCGATATTCGACCTGGCCGCCCTTGGCCGCCTTGACCGCGTCGCCGACGTTCATCGTGACGGTGCCGAGCTTGGGGTTCGGCATCAGGCCCTTGGGGCCCAGCACCTTGCCGAGGCGACCGACGAGACCCATCATGTCCGGCGTGGCGATGCAGCGATCGAAATCGATGGTGCCGCCCTGGACGATCTCGAGCAGGTCTTCGGCACCGACGACATCGGCGCCGGCATCGAGCGCTTCCTGCGCCTTGGGACCGCGGGCGAA
>JANOCM010000093.1:0-2667 GCA_031412175.1 Alphaproteobacteria bacterium | reverse complement strand
GACGACGCGATAATGGCAGGCGAGGATGAATTCGAGCCCGCCGCCGAGCGCGATCCCATTGACCGCGGCGGCGACCGGCTTCCCGCAGGTTTCGAGGTCGCGGAGCAGGCGGTTGAGCTGGAACACGCCATCGAACAGGGCGGCCATCTTCGACTTCCCTTCGGGCAGCGGCGCGCCCGAACCGAACAGCGCGCCCATGCCCTTCAGGTCAGCGCCGGCCATGAAGCCGCTGGCCTTGCCCGACGTCAGCACGGCGCCCTAGACGCCGTCATCGGTCTTCAACCGCGCGATGGCCGCGGCGAGATCGCGCTGCACCTCCGGCGTGATGACGTTCATCGACTGGCCGGGGACGTCGATGGTGAGAAGGAGGATGCCGTCGGCATCGAGGTCGGAACGGATGGCGAGGTCGGTCATTTGGGGTCCCTTCAATCTCCCCTCCCTTTCAGGGGAGGGGTTGGGGGTGGGTGCGTGTTTCAGGGGTGATCATGTCGGTGGAGTCACCCACCCCCGACGCCTCCCTTGAAAGGGAGGGGAGAGGTTTAGATCCGCTCGATGATGGTCCCGGTGCCCATGCCGGCGCCGACACACAAGTTGATCAGCGCCGTACCCTTGCCGGTGCGCTCGAGTTCATCGAGCACCGTGCCGAGGATCATCCCGCCTGTCGCGCCGAGCGGATGCCCCATGGCGATTGCGCCGCCGTTGACGTTGACCTGATCGTGCGAAATGTTCATCGCCTGCATGTAGCGCAGCACCACCGACGCGAACGCCTCGTTGAGTTCGAACAGGTCGATATCGTCCTTGGTCATGCCGGCGCGCTGCAACACCTTGGCCGCAACGAATTCCGGCCCGGTCAGCATGATCATCGGTTCCGACCCGATCGACGCCATGGCGCGGATGCGGGCGCGCGGACGCAGACCGTATTTCTCGCCCATTTCCTTCGAACCGATCAGCACCGCCGACGCGCCGTCGACGATGCCGCTCGAATTGCCGCCGGTATGGACATGCTCGATGCGCTCGACCTCGGGGTATTTCATCAGCGCGATCGCGTCGAAGCCAGGCATCTGTTCGCCCATGGCGGTGAACGCCGGCGCCAGGCTGCCCAGCGACTGCATGTCGGTCTGCGGGCGCATATGCTCGTCATGGTCGAGCACGATCTCGCCGATAACATCGCGCACGCCGATAACGCTGTGCTTGAAGCGGCCTTCGTCCCAGGCGCGCGCGGCGCGCTTCTGGCTTTCCATCGCATAGGCGTCGACATCGGCGCGGCTGAAGCCGTATTTGGTGGCGATCAGATCGGCGCCGATGCCCTGCGGCGCGAAATAGGTCTTGTAGGCCACGGCCGGGTCCATCGCCCAGGCGGCGCCGTCGCTGCCCATCGGCACGCGGCTCATCGATTCGACGCCGCCGCCGATGGCGAACAGCGCTTCGCCGGTCATCACCTTGGCAGCCGCCATGTTGACGGCTTCCAGCCCCGAGGCACAGAAGCGGTTGACCTGCACGCCCGCGGTCGTTTCGGCATAATCGGCATTGAGCACCGCGACACGGGCCAGGTCCGATCCCTGCTCGCCGACCGGCGAGACGCAGCCGAAGATCACATCATCGACATCATGGGTGTCGATGCCGGTGCGGTCGCGCACCGCCTGCAGCACCTGGGTGCCAAGCTGGATCGGCGTGATCTCGTGGAGCTTGCCGTCCTTGCGGCCCTTGCCGCGGGGGGTGCGGACGGCGTCGTAGATATAGGCTTCGGCCATGGTCTCATCCTTCTTCTCCCCTCCCTTGCAAGGGAGGGGTCGGGGGTGGGTGACTCGATCTGATACTGGGGGACTCACCCACCCCCAGCCCCTCCCTTTCAGGGAGGGGAGTTAGAAAGCCTCTGCCGGCATCGCCATCATCGCCTCGCTGCCCGCCTCGAGCTTGGCGCGCAGCGCGGCCGCGTCCGGAAAATAGCGTTCGGCATAGTAGCGCGCCGTGACAATCTTGGTGGTGTAGAAATCGGGATCGGCGGTGCCGCCATCAAGGGCAGCGTGCGCGGCTTTCGCCATCAGCAGCCACATGTGCCCGAGCGCAACGAGGCCCATCACAGGCAGATAGGCGGTCGCGCCGGCGCCGGCATTGTCGGGCTTGGCCATGCCGTGCTGCAGCAGCCACAGGGTGGCGCCCTGCAAATCGCCGAGCGCCCGCGACAGCGGCGTCGCGACGACGGCCAGGCGATCATCGTCCGCCGCATCCTTCAACGCCTCGCCGACCAGCGCCAGATAGGCCTGGGTGCCGCGGCCGCCATTTTGCCCGAGCTTGCGGCCGACAAGGTCCATCGCCTGGATGCCGTTGGTGCCTTCGTAAATCTGGGCGATGCGGGCGTCGCGGACGAACTGTTCCATGCCCCATTCGCGGATATAGCCATGGCCGCCGTAAACCTGCTGGCTTTCGGTGGCGATGCGATAGCCGAGATCGGTGCAATAGCCCTTGATGACCGGGGTGAGCAGCGAAATCAGGTCATCGGCGAGCTGGCGTTCCTCGGGAGTCGCCGCCTTCTTGGCGAGATCGACCTGCAACGCCCCCCACAGGATCAGCGCGCGTGCGCCCTCGTTGAAGGCACGCCCGTCCATCAGCATCCGCCGCACATCGGGGTGGACGATGATCGGGTCGGCCTTGGCCGCAGGGTCGGCC
>JANOCM010000092.1:0-10153 GCA_031412175.1 Alphaproteobacteria bacterium | reverse complement strand
TTGGCCTTGAACAGGTCGATCTTGGCCGCCAGCGTGTCGGGCAGGGTCATCGCGCGGCACGCCTGCCAGAAGGGTTCGTCGCGGCCATTGGCCCAGTAATGCAGGATCAGGAAGTCGCGGATGCGCTCGAACTCGAAATCGGTCTGGCGGTTGAATTCGGTGCGGTCGGCATCGCTTTGCACCTTGCCCGGCAGCAGCGCGACGATGCGGGCGATTGCCGACTGGATCAGGTGGATGCTCGTCGATTCCAATGGCTCCATGAAGCCGCCCGCCAGCCCCACGGCGATGACATTGTGGTTCCAAGCCTTTTTGCGCTTGCCGGTGGTGAAGCCCAGCGGCCGCGGATCGGCGAGCGGCCTTGAATCGAGGTTGGCGAGCAGGCCATCGGCGGCGGCGTCGTCGCTGGTAAAGGCGCTGCAATAGACGCGGCCGTTGCCGGTGCGGTGCTGCAACGGGATGCGCCATTGCCAGCCGGCAGCGTGCGCGGTGGCGCGGGTATAGGGGGTGAAATCGGCGACGCGTTCGCTCGGCACCGCCAGCGCGCGGTCGCACGGCAGCCAGTGCGACCAGTCGTCGTAACCGCTGCCGAGCGCTTCCTCGATCAGCAGGCCGCGAAAGCCGCTGCAATCGATGAACAGGTCGCCGGCGATGGCCTGGCCCGAGGCGAGGGTGACGCTGGCGATGTCGCCGCTGGCGCCGTCGCGCGTCACATCGACGATGCGGCCTTCGATGCGTTCGGTGCCGCGCGCTTCGGAAAAGCGCCGCAGGAAGGCGGCGTAGAGCAGTGCGTCGAAATGAAAGGCATAGGGCATGGTCGGCACGGTGCTGGCGGTCAGCGGCGCGCCGCGGTGCATTTTTCCGGCACGGGCGGCGACCTCGTTGAGCGCATAGTGACCGAGCGGTTGCGCCAGCCCAAGGGCCTGCGCGCGCAGCCAGTAGTGCTGGAACGCGACGCCGCTGTCGCGGCCGACATCGCCGAAACCGTGCATGTAGCGGTGGCCCGGCGCCGTCCAGCCGACGAATTCGATGCCGAGCTTGAAACTCGCTTGCGTCGCGCGGACGAAGCTGTCCTCGTTGATGCCCAGCGTCGCATTGTAGGTGCGGATCTGCGGGATCGTCGCCTCGCCGACGCCGACGGTGCCGATCTCGGCGGATTCGATCAGGCGGATGCGATAGCCGGTTTCGAGCAAATGCGACAGCGCCGCGGCCACCATCCAGCCCGCCGTGCCGCCGCCGGCGATGACGATGTCGATCGGTGCATCAGCCACGGCAGCAAAGCTCCCTCGTCACGTCGGCGGGTCCGGCCGGCCCATAAAGAGCCAGCCGGCGGCAGGCATCAGAATTTGTAGCCGATGCCGATATAGAAATCGCGGCCATAGCGCTGGTAATCGATGACCTGGCGCGGATCGTCGTTCTGGTAGGTGATGAACGGCCGGTCGGTCAGGTTCTTGGCCTGCAGCATGATCGACAGCCCGGCGAGCGCCGAATCGGGCTGGAAGTCATAGGCGATCTGCGCGTCGAGAATGCCCTCGGCCTTGGCTTGCCGGAACGTCGGGTTGGCCGACAGCCCGGCGACTTCGCCGAGGAACGGCGCGCGGTACCGATAGCTGACCCGGATCTGGAAGCCGTGCTGTTCGTAATAGGCCTCGGCATTGACCACCCAGTCGGACAGGCCGGGCAGGGTGATCGGGTTGCCGGGGTTGCTGCCCAGGATGATCTTGCTGTCGGTGTACGACGCGCTGCCGAACACGCCAAAGCCCTTCAGCCCTTCGCTGAAATTGGCAAAGGGCAGCGACAGCGTCATTTCGACGCCCTTCAGATTGCCCGAACCATTGTTGGTCGGCAGCCGGTTGAGGCCGATCTGGCCGCCGGTGGCAGTGATGATGGCGCCGACATCGGGCGGTACCAGGCCGAGATACGGGGTGAAGTCGAACAGCGTGCTGCTGCCCGAGTCCACATAGTCGCTGAGCCGTTTGTAATAGCCGGTGACGGCGACATAGCCGCCCTTGGGGAAATATTTCTCGAACGACAGGTCGATGTTGTTCGACTTGTACGGACGCAGCAGCGTGTTGCCGCTGTTGAAGCCGAACGGACTGTTGATCGGGTTGCCGCCGGGAATGCCGATCTTGCCGGCATCGAAGGTGAGTTCCTGGTTGACGCGTTCCTGGTCGAGCCGCGGCCGGACCATGGTGCGCGAAGCGCCGAACTTGATGAAGGCATCGGGCATGACCTGGAAGGCCAGCGCCACGCTGGGCAGGAAGTTGTTGTAGTTGACGCTCTGGGTGGCCGGGATAATCGTTACCGTCGGCACGCCGTTGGTGACGATGAAGCTCGACACCGAACCGATGCTGCTCTGGTTGGTGTGGACGAACTGCGCGCCGATCGAGCCGGTTACGGGCACGCCGCCGACATCGCCGTCGATGCGGGTCAGCGCATAGGCGGTGAAGACATTTTCCTTCACGCTGTTGTCGCGGACCAGCGACACCGGGCGGTTATCGAACGCCGCGTTGAGGGTGTTGTTGTAGAGATACAGCGGATCGAGCGTGAGGATGCCCGGCACGCCGAGATAATCGAGCGCGATATTCTTTTCGAGCAGCGCCGCCGCCGGCACCGGCACCGATGTCGGCGTACCGCTGCTGACCGTGCAACCGGTGCCGCCGCCCTTGGGGCAAAGGAAGAACGAGGTGAAGGCGCTGGTCTTCTTGCGGGCGCTGAAATTGGCGCCGACTTCCCAGCTTTTCAGCAACCCGCCGCCGAAATCGCCGTCGAGGCTGGCGCGCAGCGATTTCAGATCGTCCTTGAAGCTCGGGCGGTTGAGAAAGCCCGCCTGCACGACCGGCGAGGTGCCGTTATAGCCCCAGCCGCCCGGATCGGTGATGCTGATGATATTGGTATTGGTGTAATCGAGCGTCGGCACGATCTTGAAGATGCCGTTGGGCTGCTGGGTGACGGTGATCGTGTCGCCCGGGCCGGCGCCGGCGTAACCCGTGCCCGAATAGGTTTCGAGCAGGAAATCGGTGCGCTTGGCATGCGACCAGCTGGCATCGACGGTCAGCCGCAGGCTGTCGCTGATCGCCAGCTTGTTGTTCCAACCGAACGAATAATTGTCGGCATCGCGCTTGTTGTAGTCGTTGCGCTGGATGGCGTGGACATTGCCGAAGGTCGCCTGGGTGACGAAACCATCGACGGCGGTGATGTTCGACTGGGGGGCGCCAGAAAAGCCCAAGGGGAATTCGATGCCGCGCAGCCGCTGCTTTTCCTCGAAATGCGAATAGAGCGCATCGAAGGTCGAGTGGAAATTGTCGCTCGGCTGCCATTCGAGCGTGGCGACGGCGCCATAGCGCGTCAGCAGGTTCGACTGCACATAGGGCTTGCCGCCGCCGAGGATGAGGTTGCCATTGGCATCGTTGGCATAGCCCCAGGCGTTGTAGCGCTCGTTCTGGCTGGGGGCGGAGGTGGCCGACAGGCCGATGGCGATGCCGAACGTGTCGTCGGCGAATTTGTCGACGAAGGTCGCCGAGCCGCGATAGCCGAAGCGCGTGCTGTCGGGGTTGAGCGCATCCTGGCCGTTCATCTGGCCGCGTGCCTGGAGGGCGATGACGCGATTGGGCTGATCGAGCGGGCGCAGCATGCGCAGGTCGACCGTGCCGGAGATGCCGGCGGCGATCAGCGCCGGATCGGCGGATTTGTGGACGATGACGTTCTTGAAGAATTCCGACGGATACTGGTCATATTCGACGCCGCGGTTGTCGCCGACGGTGACCTGTTCGCGGCCGTTGAGCAGGGTGGTGCCGAAATCGGGGCCGAGGCCGCGGATCGACAGGCGCTGGTCGCGGCCTTCGAGGCGCTGCGCCGTCACGCCGGGCAGGCGGGCGAGCGAGTCGGCGATCGACACGTCGGGCAGCTTGCCGATGTCGAGCGCCGAGACCGATTCAACGATCGTCGGCGACAGCTTCTTGATCTTGGCCGAGGCATCGAGCGCGCCGCGGATGCCGGTGACGATGATTTCATCTGCGGCGGCATCGGCAGCGGCGGTCTGCTGCGCCAGCGCCGGGCCGGCAACCATGATGGCAGCCAGCGCGATGCCGGTGTGCAGCGTCGTGCGGTGCGCGATACGGCGTGCGATATTCGGATTGGTCATGGTTGCTCCACCCCCGTGCTGGCCGGGCGCTTCACGCGCGCCGTCCCGTTGCTGCGCCGTTTGCCGACGTTGAATTGGGTCGGGTTTGTCGCGATGCCGTCACATTGCCAAGCGGTTCACATACGTATTCAGGCCGGCGGGGGCGCCGACCGCAGGAAGCTGTTAACCGTGAAGCGGCCGTGGCGGACACTGGCGGGCAGCGCGAGACCGGCCGGAATATCGGCGCAATGCAACAGGTTGCCGCGGTAGAGCAGGGCCCGGTTGAACAGCCCCTGATAGGCGGTGACGCATTCATAAATGGCCGTGTTGCCGCCGATGTAGCCGGGCAATGGCAGGCCATGGTGTTGCAAATCTGCATCAAGCGCGGCGCGATAGGCGGGCAGGCGATCGGCAGACAGGCTTTCGAAACCGGTGCTGCGGTGGCGGTAGAAGGCGGTGCCGCCGGGGGTGCCCGACAGATAGTGGAGCAGCGCCAGCCGGTCGGGCTCGACGCCATCGAAATGCGGCAGCCGCTGGATGGGTTTCAGGTCGCCGGGCGGAATCGTGACCAGCGAGTAGAGCGCGTCCTCGATGCGCGTGTCGGTCATGCCGAACACGCCGGCGATCAGCGGCGCCAGCGCTGCGCGTAGCGGTGCCAGCAGCGGCCGGGGGACATTGGCGCGTAGCCCAGGGTAATGCTCGCCCATCGGCCGCAGATCGAGAAACTCGGCATCGTCGATGAAGCGTTCGGGGGCGGGCGCGAAATCGTCGATGACGACGATGGGGAAGCTTTCGCTGCCGTGGCGGTGCACGGTGACCGACCAGCGCGGCATCATTTGCCGGGGTCGGCAGCAAACACCCGCCAGCTCCACGGCGCAAGGGTGACGGTGTCGCCGGCCTTGATCGTCACCGGCGCGCCGTCGAAGTCGCGGTAGGTGCCGGTAACCGGGCCGTCGCTGAAGCCGATGCGCTGCGGCGTCGCCGACATGTTGAACAGCGCCAGCACCTTGTCGGCGCCCCGTTGCCGGACGAACGACAGCACCTGTTTCGGCGCGGTGTTGACCACCGGAACCATCTCCCCACCCCAGGGCGCGTTGGCCAGCGCCGGGTGCGCCTTGCGGAAGCTGATCAGCCGGCGGAACAGCGCGGCGTTCGGATGCTCGCGCCATTCGATCGGATCGCGTTCGAAAAACTTCAGCCGGCGCGGATTGCCCGCCTCCTGGCCGTTGTGGATCAGCGGGATGCCTTCGCCGATGAACGACAGCGCGATGGCGTTTTCCAGATTGGGGCCGAAGCGTTCGAATTCAGTGCCTTCCCAGGCGTTCTGGTCGTGGTTTTCGGTGTAGACCATGCGCTGTGCGGCGGCAGGCCAGGCGCTCGCGGCTTCCGAATAATAGCCGAACAGCGCCGTCACATCGGCCTTGCCCTGCGCGATGTCGTGGAGCGCGTTGTTCCATTTCCACGCATAACTGGCATCGAAGGCGCGAGCGTGGATATCGCGCTGGTCGAATTCGGCGAGCATCCACACCGGCTTGATCGCATCGAGTTCGGCGCGGGCGGTTTCCCAGAAATCCAATGGCACATAGCCGGCGACATCGCAGCGGAAGCCGTCGATATCGGCCTCGCGGACCCAGTATGCCATCGCCTCGGTCATGTACTGCCGCAGCCCGGGCTTGGAATAATCGAAATCGATGACATCCTCCCAGTCCCACCACGGCGTCGGGCGGTTGGCACCTTTCCAGTCATGGTCGTACCAGTCGGGGTGTTCGGCGCGCAGCGGATTGTCCCAGGCGCTGTGGTTGGCGACCCAGTCGAGGATGACATGCATGCCCAGGCGGTGCGCCGCGGCGACGAAGGATTTCAAGTCGGCGAGATTGCCGAATTCCGGGTTCACGCCGCGATAGTCGCGCACCGAATAGGGGCTGCCGAGGCTGCCCTTGCGGTGCTCGGCGCCGATCGGGTGGATCGGCATCAGCCAGATGATATCGACACCCAGCGCCTTCAGCCGCGGCAATTGTTTCTCGGCGGCGGCGAAAGTGCCTTCGGGGGTGAAGTTGCGGGTGTTGACCTGGTAGAGGATGGCGTTTTTCGACCACGCCGGGTGGGTGAGCTTCACATAGGGTTGCGGCGTATAGTCGGGCGCGGCGATGGCGGGGGTCGCGAGCGCCAGCAGCGCGGCGAGGATGGTGATGGCCTTCACATGCGATCCTTCCGGCGGGCGATGCGCCTTCCTTGCCGCAAGCGGCGGACCGGGGCAATTTTACTGCATTCGTATAAGTGGATTGTGGTGCGGGGGCGCTATCCACCCGATTTGTCATCCCGGTGCAGGCCGGGACCCATAGCTCACGAACGTTGCCGCGCAGGGATCCGCCGGCGGCCGGGGTTGTGGTTTATGGGTCCCGGCCTTCGCCGGGATGACATTTCTTATCGTGCCCCAGGCCAATATTTTGCACCGCAACATTCCCCATCGACTTTACTTCGCGGCCGCGCTTCACTCTCGGCCATGGCATCGAGTCCCTCTCCCTCCGATCGCGAGGATGTCCGCTATCTCGGCCGGCTGCTCGGCGACGTCATCCGCGCCCAGGACGGGACGGCGGTGTTCGATGCGATCGAGGGTATTCGCCAGGCCAGCGTTGCCGCCCACCGTGCCCCCGATGCCGCCGGCCGTCGCGCGCTGGCGGAGCGGCTCGAGCGGCTCGAACTCGGCGACACGCTGCGCTTCGTGCGCGGCTTCCTGCTGTTTTCGTTGCTCGCCAACCTCGCCGAGGATCGCGGCGGCAGCACCCCGCGCGCGGCAACCCTGGCCGGGGCGATCGACAGCCTCGCCGCCGCCGGCGTGCCGAAAGCCGAGGTGACCGCGCTGCTGCAGCGCGCGCTGATCGCGCCGGTGCTGACCGCGCACCCGACCGAAGTCCGCCGCAAGAGCATGATCGACCGCGAGGCGACGATCGCGGCGCTGATGGCCAATTGCAGCGCCGGTTTCTGCGACCTGGCCACCGAGGCCGAGCTGATCCGCCAGATCACCATCTTGTGGCAGACCCGGCCGCTGCGTGCGGTGAAGCCCGTCGTCGCCGACGAAATCGCCTCGGCGCTGTCGTACCTGCAAAGCAGCTTCCTGCCCGTATTGCCGCGCCTTCACGCCGAATGGGAAGCGCTGACCGGCACGACCCTGCCGCCGTTCCTGCGCCCGGGCAGTTGGATCGGCGGCGACCGCGACGGCAACCCCAATGTCGATGCGAGCACGCTGCAGGCAGCGCTGGCGGCACAGGCCGAGGTCGCCGTCGGGCATTACTTGCGCGAACTCAACATCTTGGGCGCCGAACTTTCGATGTCGGCTTCGCACGTGACGATATCCGCCGCCGTCGCCGCGCTCGCCGATGCCAGCGGTGACACGGCCGCCAGCCGCGCCGATGAGCCCTATCGCCGCGCGTTGACCGGCATGTACGCGCGCACCGCCGCCAGTTTTGCGGCGCTCACTGGCAAGGCGCCGGCGCTCGCCGGGCTGGTGGCTGCGACGCCCTATGCCCGCGCCGCCGATCTGCTCGCCGACCTCCGCGCCATTGCGGATTCGCTATGCGCGCATGGCGGCAAGGCGATGGTCGGCGGCCGCCTCGACCAGCTGATCCGCGCGGTGGAGATTTTCGGCTTTCACCTGGCGACGCTCGACCTGCGCCAGAACGCCGATGTCCACGCACGCGTCGTCGCCGACCTGCTGCGCGCCGCCGGCGTGCCCGGCGACTATGCCGCCATGGACGATGCAGCGCGGGTGGCGCTGCTCGGCGCCGAGCTGGCATCGCCGCGGCTGCTGTTTAACGCCTATGCCGACTATGCTCCCGAGACGCTGAAGGAAATGGCGATCCTGCGCGCTGCCGCCGCCGCGCACGCCAGCTTCGGGCCGGAGGCGATCCGCGCCTATATCGTGTCGAAAACCAGCGGCGTTTCGAACCTGCTCGAAGTCTATCTGCTCTTGAAGGAAGTCGGGCTCTACATCCCCGGCGACCCGCCGCATTGCGACATCATGGCGGTACCGCTGTTCGAAACCATCGAGGATCTGCAGGCGGCACCCGATGTCATGGCGCGTTATCTCGATCGCCCCAAGGCGGCGGCGCTGGCGACGGCGCGCGGCCACCAGGAGGTGATGATCGGCTATTCCGATTCGAACAAGGATGGCGGCTACCTCACCTCGAACTGGTCGCTGCACGAAGGCGCACTGGCGCTGACCGGGGTGTTCGCCGACCGCGGCCTGCAGATGCAGCTGTTCCACGGCCGCGGCGGCGCGGTCGGGCGCGGCGGCGGCCCGGCGTTCGATGCGATCCGCGCCCAGCCGCAGGGCACGGTGATGGGGCGCATCCGCATCACCGAACAGGGCGAGGTCATCGCGTCGAAATACGGCACGCCGGCGGTCGCGGCGACCAGCCTCGAAACCATGGCAGCAGCAACGGTGCTCGCCAGCCTCGAGCCGCCGCGGCTAAGCCCGGCCGAATTCGCACGCTTCCGCGCCGCGATGACCGATATCAGCGCCGCCGCCTATCGCGGCTATCGCGCGCTCGTTTACGAAACCGGCGGCTTCAACGCCTTTTTCCGCGCCTGCACGCCGATCACCGAAATCGCCGAGCTGAAGATCGGATCACGCCCCGCCTCGCGCACCACGTCGGACCGCATCGAGGATCTGCGCGCCATCCCCTGGGTGTTCAGCTGGGCACAGGCGCGGATCATGCTGCCGGGCTGGTATGGGGCGGGGGAGGCGCTTGCCGATTATCCCGACAAGGGGCTGCTCAATCAAATGGTCGCTGCCTGGCCGTTCCTCGGCGCGACCTTGTCGAACCTCGAGATGGTGCTCGCCAAATCGAACATGGAGATTGCCCGCCGCTATGCCGGGCTGGTCGCCGATGTGGCGCTGCGCGAGGCGATCTTCGGCCGCATCGCCGGCAGCTGGCAGCGCACCCGCGACACGCTGCTCGACCTGACCGGGCAGGGGGAATTGCTCGAGAACCAGCCGGCGCTGGCGCGATCGGTCAAACTGCGGCTGCCCTATATCGATCCGCTCAATGAACTGCAGGTCGAGCTGATCCGGCGCCGGCGCGGCGGTGAGGCCGATGCGCGAATTGCCGAGGGCATCCATCTGACGATCAACGGCATCGCCGCTGGCCTCAGAAACTCGGGCTGAGCGCCGGTTATTTCATCGCCGCACCGGCAGGGGCCGCCGGCGGCTTGCATCACTGACTCTTGCGCGGATTTTCGCAAGACTATGTCCGGCTTTGCACAATTCGGTTGGGCGTCCGCCCTTCGGGTGGAGTCGGCTAACCAGATGGCGTCGTTTCGCGGCATCCGGCGCAGGCCGGGAGCCAAAGGCCCGCCAGCGCGCGCGGCTCGCCATTTGGCTGCCTGACGCCATGACGGGGCATGACATTTAGGAATTCATGACCTAAACCCGCCGGCGATGAAGCATGCACCGCATCCCGCCATTGCCGCCGGTGCCCATCCGTTTCCGCATTCCCACCTGCTCGGCATCGGCGCGCTGCAGCCGTGGGAGATGCTGTTCCTGCTCGACGAGGCCGAGCAATGGGTCGAGGTCAATCGCGGGCGATCGAAGCACGACAATCGCCTCGCCGGGCTGACCCAGGTCAACGCCTTCTTCGAAAATTCGACGCGGACGCTGCTGAGCTTCGAGATCGCCGGCAAACGGCTCGGCGCCGATGTGGTCAACCTCGGCGTCCAGGGCTCGTCGGTGAAAAAGGGCGAGACGTTGCTCGACACGGCGCTGACGCTGAATGCCATGCACCCCGACCTGATCGTCATCCGCCACGGATCGTCGGGGGCGGTGCAGCTGATCGCCGAAAAGGTCGATTGCCCCGTGCTCAACGCCGGCGATGGCCGGCACGAGCACCCGACGCAGGCATTGCTCGACGCGCTGACCATCCGGCGCCGCAAGGGCCGGATCGAGGGGCTGACGGTGGCGATCTGCGGCGACATTCTCCACAGCCGGGTGGCACGATCGAATTTCCAGCTGCTGGGTTCATTGGGCGCCAAGGT
>JANOCM010000091.1:0-2037 GCA_031412175.1 Alphaproteobacteria bacterium | reverse complement strand
GCCTATGGCCGGCTGTCGGTGCTGGCGCAGTGGCGGACGACGGCGAAGATCGCCTTCACCCTGCCGCCGCGCGCCTTTGTGCCGCCGCCCAAGGTCGATTCGGCGGTCGTGCATATCGCACCGCGCGCCCCCGATGCCGATGCCAGCGCCGCGAAGCTTGCGCAACTGACTGCCGCCGCGTTCGGCCAGCGCCGCAAGATGTTGCGGGCCAGCCTGAAAGCGATGCCCGGCGCGCTCGAAGCGCTTGTTGGCGAGGGCATCAGCCCCGAACAGCGCGCCGAAACCGTGCCGGTGGCGGCATTTGCCCGCGCCGCGGCAAGGCTTTAACATCGCCGCAATGAGCGAACATGGCCTACGCTTCGGCCGCATTGCCGCCGGGATCGGCACCAACGACATGGAACGCGCGATTGCTTTTTACACCGAAGTACTCGGGTTTTCGGTCGTTTTCCAGAACGGCGACCCGGTAATCTTCACCATATTGGAGCGTGACGCGGCAGAACTCCACCTGCTGTACGCCGCCGGTTTTCGCGGCCCGGCCATCAATGTCGCACACATGTTCGTCGATGATGTCAATGCGCTGCACACGCACTGCATGGAAAACAGCGTCACCATCGTGAAGGCTATTGCCGACAAGGACTATGGCATGCGCGCTTTTGTCATCGAAGACCCCGATGGCAACCGCATCGATATCGGCCAGCCCGACTAGTTCTTCGCCGCCACCGGCACCTTGGGCACCGCAACGCTCGCTGTCGTCGCGGTGTTGAGCGCCACCTGCAGGCGATCCGCCGCGCTGCAATCGGTCTTGCACAACGCCTTGATGCGGGCGAGGTTGACCTGCGCCCGCGCCGTTGCCCCACGCTGGATATACGCCTTGCCCTGGCCTTCGAGCGCTGCGAGGTCGGACGGGTTAAGCGCCAGCGCTTCGCGATAATACTTAACCGCCTTGCCGGGCAGGCCAAGCTTTTCATAGCCCATGGCGATGCCGCTGAACGCCGCGACATTCTTGGGATCGCTGGCCAGCGCCGCCTCGTAGAAATCGATCGCCGCATTGGCATCGCCGCGCGCCAGCGCCGCCTTGCCCTGGTCGGACATCTGCACCGACAACGGCTTCAGCACATCGTCGCCGACCGGCGCGGCACCCACGGCGACCGCCGAAACGGTGCCGGCAATCAACAGCGCCAACGGAATCATCCAACGCGCGCGCATCTGAACCTCTTCATTGCAGCGCAGCCTTGTTAGCAGGTCCGCTGCAGCCTTGCGATGTAGAATCCGTCGCACCCCTGGTCCCCCGGTGACAGCACCAGTTGAGATACGTCGTCGGCAACACCAGGGATGCCGAACGGCATGGGTTGGAAGGCGGTTTTCTTGGCGGTGAACGCAGCGATGCGGGCCTCCCCCTCAGCCGGCAACAGCGAGCAGACGACATAGGTCAGGCTGCCGCCCGGACGCACCAGTTCGGCGGCGAGCAGCAACAGCCGGTCCTGTTCGGCGATCAGTTTCTCCAGCCGATCGGGGGTCAGCCGCCAGCGCGCCTCGGGATTGCGCCGCCAGGTGCCGGTGCCCGAACATGGCGCATCGACCATGACTCGATCGGCAAGCCCGGCGAGATCGCCGAGCGTTTCCCATTCGCGGCGCGGATTAAGCAGCCGCGTCTCGACGATGCTGACCCCGGCGCGCGCCAGCCGCTGCGGCATCGCCGACAACCGGCCGCGATCGGTATCGGCGGCGATCAATCGGCCGCGGTTGCCCATCGCCGCCGCCAGCGCCAGCGTCTTGCCACCGGCGCCGGCGCAGAGGTCGATGACGAGTTCTTCGGGACTGGCGCCCACCGCCAGCGCCGCCAGCTGCGAGCCTTCGTCCTGCACCTCAATCTTGCCGGCGTGGAAAGCCGGCAGAGTTTCGACATTGAGGCCCTGTGGCGCGCGCAGGCCGTCGGGGGCGTGGTGCGTCGGCGTACAATCGGGCAGCTCGATCAGCATTTCGTCACGGTTGGCGGCGAGCGTGTTGACGCGCAAATCGAGCGGCGCGCGGTCGAGC
>JANOCM010000090.1:0-9502 GCA_031412175.1 Alphaproteobacteria bacterium | reverse complement strand
TCGCTGC
The DNA here is from genome assembly GCA_031412175.1 of Alphaproteobacteria bacterium. Lineage (GTDB taxonomy): Bacteria > Pseudomonadota > Alphaproteobacteria > Sphingomonadales > Sphingomonadaceae > Sandarakinorhabdus. The sequence continues at coordinate 9,495 of JANOCM010000090.1, read as the reverse complement.
TCGATGCCGCCTTCCCGATGCTCGAGCTGCCGGGCAACCTTGCGAGCCAGTTCAGCATGATCCACGCCATCACCCGGCAGGAAAGCCAGTTCGACCGCAGCGTCATTTCGCACGCCAATGCCCGCGGGCTGATGCAGCTGCTGCCCGGCACGGCCGCCGAACAGGCGGCGAAGATCGGCCTGCCCGCCTCGACCGACCGGCTGACCAGCGATCCCATCTACAATGTCACGCTGGGCGCTGCCTATTTCGCGCGATTGAAGGACAATTTCGCCGGCTCGCATGTGCTGGCAGTCGCCGGCTACAACGCCGGGCCGGGCAATGTCCGCAAGTTCCTCGCGGCGAACGGCGATCCGCGGTCGGACGGCATGGACACGATCGACTGGATCGAGGCGATTCCGCTGTCGGAAACCCGGAATTATGTCCAGCGCGTGCTCGAAAACGCCGTAGTCTATGACCTGCTGCACCCGCAGACCGCGGTGATGCCGACGAGCAACCGGCTGAGCGCATATCTCGGCAAGCGGTCGCCGGGGTGATTCTGCTCCCCTCCCGCTTGCGGGAGGGGTCGGGGGTGGGGTTCGCCGAGCAACACCCCTTTGGGGCTAAAGCACCCCCGCCTTTTTCGCCGCCTTCAGCAACGCCGGATCAACCTCCGGCCAGGTCATATCGACCCCGGCCCCCAGCCCCGTCACCACCGCCTCCAGCCCCGCCAACCGCGCTGCCTTTTTGTCGTCGCCGGCAATCACCGTCCACGGCGCGACCTTGGTCGAGGTCTTGTCGAACATGTCGTGATAGGCGTCGATATAGTCGGCGCGCTTCGACCGGTTGTGATAATCGTCCATCCCGGTTTTCCAGCGTTTCCAGGGCACTTCGAGCCGTTCCTTCAGCCGGCGATCCTGCTCGGCCTGCGTCACGTGCAGGAACAGCTTGACGATGCGCACCCCGTCGGCGGCCTGCATCGCCTCGAACTGGTTGATCTCGTCATAGGCGCGGCCCCATTGTTCGGGTGTCGCAAAGCCATCGACGCGTTCGACAAGCACCCGGCCGTACCAGGTGCGATCGAAAACGGTAATCTCGCGTTTGTCGGGCAGCCGCCGCCAGAAGCGTTCGAGATAATGCTCGCCGCGCTCGATATCGGTCGGCGCACTGATCGACCAGACATCGGTAAAGCGCGGGTCGAGCTTTTCGACCAGCCGCTTGATCAGCCCGCCCTTGCCACCGGCATCCCAGCCTTCGACCGCAACGATGCCGCGCAGGTTGCGGCCGATATACGCTGCCTGGATTAGCTCGAGTTGATATTGCAGCTCTTGCAGCCGCTTGTCATACGTCTTGCCGTCGATCGGCACGACGCTTTCGAAATTCTTGAGGCGCAGCTTGGGCATTTCGGTCTCCCGCCGCTGGTTCAGGCGGAACCGGCGAGCATCCGCGCCTTTTGCGACGCAAACTCCGCGTCTGTCAAAACCCCGCGGGCGTGGAGTTCGGCAAGCCTTTCAAGGTTCTGGATGTCTAGGGCGAGCGGGCGCATCTCGGGCAGGCTTTCGGTTTCGACCGGCTTGCGCGTTCCCGGCAAAAGGCCGCCGATGGTCAGCACGATTGCCACGACAAAGGAGAACAGCAGCGACGGGCCGGCGACCTTCTCACCAAGCTGGCGACCCGCGGGTTGGCCGGCCGCCGCGCCATTCGCCGGATCTGAAATGCCGGCCATGGCGCCGACGACAAAGCCGGTCGCCACTAGCACTGCGAACCAGATGACCAGCGTCCACAGCGGCGCCCATAGCGCAAGGACGATGATGTTGCGTTTTCTGGTCATGCCCGGCCCCCGTAGGTCGAACACCCGAATAGGCCGGAAACCGGCGCTTGCAAACCGTCCCGGCTATTCGACGACGCGGATATGCAGCTCGCGCAACTGCTTCGCCGTCGCCACATTCGGCGCGTTCATCATCAGGTCTTCGGCCTTCTGGTTCATCGGGAAGACGACGACTTCGCGGATATTGGGTTCATCGGCGATCAGCATGACCATGCGGTCGACACCCGGCGCCGAGCCACCGTGCGGCGGCGCGCCGAACTTGAAGGCGTTGATCATGCCGGCGAAATCGCGATCGACGTCGTCGCGGCTGTAGCCGGCGATTTCGAACGCCTTGTACATGATTTCCGGGCGATGGTTGCGGATGGCGCCCGACGACAGTTCGACGCCGTTGCAAACGATATCGTACTGATAGGCCTTGATCGTCAGCGGGTCCTGGGTTTCCAGCGCTTCCAGTTCGCCCTGCGGCATCGAAAACGGGTTGTGGCTGAAATCGATCTTCTTCGCGTCCTCGTCATATTCGAACATCGGGAAATCGACGATCCAGCAGAATTTGTAGGTGTTCTGCTCGATCAACCCGAGTTCCTGGCCGACGCGAGTGCGGGCGAGGCCTGCGAGTTTCGCCGCCTGGGCTTCCTTGCCGGCAGCAAAGAAACAGCCGTCGTCGGGGCCAAGGCCCAATTGGTCATAGACCGCCTGGATGCCGGCCTCGCCATGGTTCTTGGCGATCGGCCCGCCGAACTCGCCTGCCTTCCTTGTGACATAGCCCAGCCCGGCATAGCCTTCGCCACGCGCCCATTCGTTCATGTCATCGAAGAACTTGCGGCTCTTCTCGGCGGTGCCCGGCGACGGGATGGCGCGCACGACATTGCCGGCCTCGACCATCTTGGCGAACAGGCCAAAGCCCGAGCCGCGGAACTGCTCGGTGACGTCCTGAATCTCGACCGGATTGCGCAGATCGGGCTTGTCGTTGCCGTATTTGAGCATCGATTCGGCATAGGGGATGCGCGGGAACGCGCCCTTGGTCACCGCCCAGGGGGTGCGGCCGCCGAAGCCGGCATTCTCCTCGAACACGCCAGCCAGCACCGGCTCGATCGCCGCGAAAACATCGTCTTGCGTGACAAAGCTCATTTCGAAATCGAGCTGGTAGAATTCACCGGGCGAGCGGTCGGCGCGGGCATCCTCGTCGCGGAAGCATGGCGCGATCTGGAAATAGCGGTCGAACCCGGCAACCATCAGCAACTGCTTGAACATCTGCGGCGCCTGCGGCAGCGCATAGAATTTGCCGGGGTGGACGCGGCTCGGCACCAGATAATCGCGCGCGCCTTCGGGCGACGATGCGGTCAGGATCGGCGTCTGGAATTCGGTGAAGCCCTGCTCGATCATGCGCCGGCGCAGCGACGCGATGACGTTCGACCGCAACATCATGTTGGCGTGCAGCCGCTCGCGCCGCAGGTCGAGGAAGCGGTACTTCAGCCGGATGTCCTCAGGGTATTCGGCATCGCCCGCCACCGGCAGCGGCAGCTCGCTCGCCGCCGACTGGACGGTGACGGCGTTGGCGCGCACCTCGATGTCGCCGGTCGCCAGATTGGGGTTCACCGCCCCGCCCTCGCGCGCCACGACATCACCGGTGATCGTCACCACCGATTCGAGCCGGGCGCGATCGAGCGTTTCGAATGCCGGCGACGCCGGGCCGACGACAATCTGAGTCAGCCCGAAATGGTCGCGCAAATCGATGAACAGCACGCCGCCATGATCGCGCTTGCGGTGGATCCAGCCCGATAGCCGCGTCGGGCTGCCGGCGTCACCGGCGCGCAGGGCGCCGCAGTTATGGGTGCGATAGGCGTGCATGATGAACAAATTCCGGGGAAGACAACGCTGGCGTCAAGGTGCCGCGTGACACACTGGCCTTGCCGCTTTGTCAAGCTTGCACGGCTGCGCTATGGCGCATCATGCTCATTCATCCATTGGTCACCGACACCGAAACCCTCACCGCATTGTGCGAGCGCCTGGCCCAGGCGGACTTCGTCACCGTCGACACCGAATTCATGCGCGAAAGCACCTATTACCCCGATCTGTGCCTCGTTCAGGTCGCCTCCCCCACCGAAGCCGCCGCGATCGACCCCAAGGCGCCGGGCATCGACCTCGCGCCGCTGCTGAAGCTGCTCGTCGAGGATGAGGTGCTCAAGGTCTTCCACGCCGGCGGCCAGGATCTGGAGATCATCTACAATCTGACCGGCAAGACTCCGGCGCCGCTGTTCGACACCCAGATCGCCGCCATGGCGCTGGGGCTGGGTGAACAGATCGGCTATACCAACCTTGTCGCCGCCTATCTCGGCCACCAGGTCGACAAGGGCGCGCGGTTTACCGACTGGGCGCGCCGGCCGCTCAACGACCGCCAGCTCGAATATGCCATCGGCGATGTCACCCATCTCGCGACGCTGTTTCCCAAAATGGTCGACAAGTTGCGTCGCACCGGCCGCGGCGCCTGGCTCGACGATGAAATGGCGCGCGCCTGCGATCCCGCCACCTATGCCAATGACCCGGAAAAGGCCTGGACCCGGCTGCGGCTGCCGTCGCGCAAGGCCGATGTGCTCGGGCGGCTGAAGGCGCTGGCGAAATGGCGCGAGCTCGAAGCGCAGGACAAGGATGTGCCGCGCGGCCGCATCGTCAAGGATGAAACGCTGGGCGATCTTGCTGGCAGCCCGCCGCGCAGCCAGGCCGATCTCGCCAAGGTGCGCGGGCTCAGCGCCGCCTGGGCGACCAATGCCATCGGCGACCGGCTGATCCGCGCGCTGCAGGAGGCCGAGCCGCTGCCCGCCGACGAAATGCCGGCGCGCGAGCCGCAGCGCCCCGGCCTGTCGACCGAAGGCGCACTGATCGCCGATCTGCTCAAGCTGCTGCTGAAGATCCGATCAAAGGAATCGGGCGTCGCGCCGAAACTCATCGTCCGCGGCGACGATATCGATGCGCTTGCCGCCGGCGTCACCGAAGGGCTGCCGGTGCTGGACAGCTGGCGCCGCGAAGTCTTCGGCGCCGATGCGCTGGCGCTGGTCGAAGGCCGGCTGGGCTTTGTCGTCAAGGACGGCAAGCTGACGATGACGCGCGTCGCCGACGAGATCATCACGCCCTAGCGCGGCGCCGGCAAGGGGCGCAAAAAACTTGCTGTCAGCCGGGAACCTTCCCCGGTTCCCACCGTTTGCATCCCTGCGGCCTCTCGGGCCGGGTTGCCGTTGCGTGGCTTTTTACCGGGGAAGTGATCGGTGCTGGATGCGGAAACGCAGCGAGTATTGAATACGGCTGTCGGTGCCGGCGACTATGACGCAGCGTGACAGGTCGCCGAAGCGGCTTTGGCAACCGGGCACCGCGACGCTCTCCTCTACCTGTTTGCCGGCGTCCGCCGTTCGTGCGCGGGTGACGCGCATGGCGCGGTTGCCATGCTGGCCGAGGCCGACCGGTTGCAGCCCGATAACCCGACGACATTGATGGCGCTGGGCGACGCGCTCCGCTTCACCGGGCAATTGTCCGCCGCCCGGCGCATTCTAGAAGCCGGGGGCCAACGGCCCCAGGCGCCGGAGGCTTTTTTCTCAGCTCGGCCCAAGGACGCGTAGCGATTCCGCAATAGATGCGTTGCGCGCCTGCATGTCATCGGCAAGATGGCGGTGCGTCGGGATGTGGAACAACCCGGCATCGAGCCCCGCCAGCGCGATTTCGGCGCAGCGTTCGGGTGTGATGATCGCCATCGCCGCCGGCCATTGCGCCGGGTCGGCGCCAAGGCCATCGGCGGTCATGCCGGTATAGACGCCGCCGGGAAGCAGGATGTGGACATCGAGCGGCTTGTCGCCGCCGGCCATTTCGTCGCGCAGCCATTCGGCGAGCGCGAGCACACCGTGCTTCGATGCGGCATACAGCCCAAGGCCGAAGCCCTGCACCGCCGTCGGCACCGACAGCGAATTTTCGGAACCCGTAATCATCAGCCGGCCGCGCGTGGCGCCGGCCTCCAGATGCGGCATCCACGCCTGGGCAAGGCGCAGCGCCGCCAGCATGTTGAGCTCGAACATCCGGGCAAGCGCGGGATCGTCGAGATCGGCCTTCAGCAGCCGCTTGCGATAGCCGACGCCGGCGTTCGACGCGACGAAATCGATGCCGCCGGTGCGGGCGTGGATGTGTTCGACAAGCGTCAGCGCCGCGTCGGGTTCGGCAAGGTCGATCGACAGTGCCTCGCCATCGATGCCGATCGCGGTTTCGGCGGCGGCGTCACCGTCGATGTCGGCGCAGAACAGCCGTGCGCCGCGCGATGCCAGCGCTTCCGACAGTGCCCGTCCGATGCCCGACCCTGCCCCGGTGACCAGCGCCACCCTGCCCTGCCAATCGATCATCTCGCCTCCCGCGCCGCGGTGCTGGTCAGCCAGCCCTGGAATGCCATCGTCGCATCAGTGTCGGGCCGCGAACGCGCCCGCGTCAACCAATAGCCGCCGACATCGATGCTGACGCTCGACAGCGGCAACAGCCCGGGCACGGTGCGGCCGCCGCCAAAGATCGCTGCGGGCAGCAGCGCCACCCCGGCGCCGGACGCCGCCGCGGTGGCCATCGCCAGCCCCGAATCGAACACCGGCCCTTGCAGCGCCGGGCACGGCAGTTTGGCGGCGGCGAACCAGCGCTGCCATTCATCGGCGCGATACGACCGCAGCAGGGGCAGCTTGGCGATATCGCCGCCGGTGAAGCGCCGCGACGCCATCGGCAGCATCGGCGCCTTCAGGATCGGCGTCGCCACCAGCCCCGGCCAGTCGCCGTCGCCGAAACGGATGGCAAGGTCGAGGCCTTCGCCGGCGAGGTCGACGCGGTTGTTGTTGGTCAGCACGCGCAGGTCGATCTGCGGATGCGCGCGCGCAAAGCCATCGAGGCGCGGCAGCAGCCAGCCGACGGCAAAGGTGCCGACGACGCCCACCGCGAGCACCGTCCGATAGCGGCCATCGACAAAGCGGTCGAGCGTCGCGCTGATCGTGTCGAAGGCGGCGCCGAGCACCGGCACCAGCGCCTGGCCTTCGTCGGTCAGCAGCACGCCGCGCGGCAGGCGGCGGAACAGCCGGACTCCGAGCCGCGTCTCCAACCCCTTGATCTGGTGGCTCAATGCCGCCTGGCTGACGCAAAGCTCGATCGCGGCGCGGGTGAAATTGCGGTGGCGCGCGGCGGCTTCGAAGGCGCGCAGGGCGTTGAGCGGTAGTTGCGGGCGATCCATCGCCAGCCATTATCAGAATTCATGGCTGGGGTGAAGAATGGTCGCTTGTGGCGGCGGTTGCGCTGGCCTGTAGTGCGGAGGTCGCCACGAGGGAGTTGCACGATGATCGACCGCCGCCAGTTCACCCAGTTGACCGCAATGCTGGTCGCCGCGCCAGCGCTCGCCCGCGCGCCCGCGCCGCTCGACCTGCGCGCCGCGGTGCTGGCGGCCGAGGCCAGCACCGGCGGGCGGGTGGGCCTTGCCGTGCACGATACCGCCAGAGGCCGCCGCTTCAGCCACCGCGGCGGCGAACGTTTCCCGATGGCCAGCACCTTCAAGATGCTGCTGGTGGCAGCGATCCTCGAGCGCGTCGACCAGCGCAAGGATCGTCTCGACCGCGCCATTCCGGTGGCGGCGCGCGACATTCTCGACGTCTCGCCGGTGTCGAAGCGCCATGTCGGTGGTACTGCGACGGTCGCCGAACTCGCCGAAGCAACGATCATCTACAGCGACAACACCGCCGCCAATCTGCTGTTGCCGGCCGTCGGCGGCCCTGCCGGGCTGACCGCGTTCCTGCGCCGCATCGGCGATCCGGTGACGCGGCTCGACCGCATGGAACCGATGATGGCCGAGGCGAAGCCTGGCGACCCACGCGATACCACCAGCCCCGACGCCGTCGCCGCGACCTGGGAACGGCTGCTGACCGGCAGAATCCTGTCACCCGCGAGCCGCCAGCAACTCACCTCATGGCTGATCGCCAACACCACCGGCGATACCCGCCTACGTGCGGGGATTCCGAAAGGCTGGCGCGTCGGTGACAAGACCGGCACCGGCAGTAACGGCAGCGTCAACGATATCGCGATCGTCTGGCCGGCGCGGGCGGCGACGGGCCCGGTGTTCATCGCCAGCTTCATCAACGGCGGCACCGCGCCATCGGACACGCTCTATGCCGCCCATGCCGAACTGGCGCGAGCGATCGCTGCGGCCTTGTAGGAACACGACCCGACTCGACATATTGTGCCAGATGGGTTATACAGTTCGTTCGTGGCTCTTTGACATCGCCGATAGGATTTTCGCCGGTTTCGCCGCAGTGGGCAAAGCTGCGCCGCACGCGCGAAAACGTGCAAAACAGTGACTTTCGTCAACTTCCAAGCCCTACACCTCATCGCTGCGCCGCCGTCACGGCTTCCACAACATTCGCTTGACCGCCCGCCAAAGCCGCCTATGAGCGGCCCCGGGCCACGCGGTCCCAACGCCGCGCGAGCTCTCTGCAAGGAGAGAATATGACTGACAAACCTACCGCGCCCCCGGCGCGTCCGCACTTCTCGTCCGGCCCCTGTGCCAAGCGCCCCGGCTGGGCAGCTTCCGACCTCGCCACCGAATCGCTCGGCCGTTCGCACCGGTCGAAGATCGGCAAGGCGCGGCTCAAACTCGCGATCGACCTGACCCGCGAAATCCTCAACGTGCCGTCGACGCATCGCATCGGCATCGTCCCCGCCTCCGACACCGGCGCCTATGAAATGGCGATGTGGAGCCTGCTCGGCGCCCGCCCGGTCACCATGCTGGCGTGGGAAAGCTTTGGCGAAGGCTGGGTCACCGACGCGGTCAAGCAACTGAAGCTCGATGCCGAGATCGTCACCGCGCCCTATGGCGAACTGCCCGACCTGACCCGCATCGACCAGAGCCGCGACATCGGCTTCACCTGGAACGGCACGACGTCGGGCGTCCGCGTTCCCAACGGCGACTGGATCCGTGACGACCGCGAAGGCCTCAACCTCGTCGATGCCACCTCGGGCGTGTTTGCGCAGGACATCCCCTGGGCCAAGATCGATGTGCTGACCTACAGCTGGCAGAAGGTGCTGGGCGGCGAAGGCGGCCATGGCGTACTGATCCTGGGGCCCCGCGCCGTCGAACGGCTGGAAAGCTACACGCCGGCTTGGCCGCTGCCCAAGATTTTCCGGCTCACGTCGAAGGGCAAGCTGATCGAGGGCATCTTCACCGGCGAGACGATCAACACGCCGTCGATGCTCGCGGTCGAGGATTATATCGACGCGCTGGAATGGTCGAAGCACATCGGCGGCCTGCCCGAATTGATGGCGCGCGCCGATGCCAATGCGACCGCGCTCAACAATTGGGTCGAGCGGACGCCGTGGATCGAAAACCTCGCCAAGGTTCCGGCGACGCGATCGAACACCAGCGTCTGCCTGACGCTGCCGGGCACAACCGAAGACCAGGTCAAGGCGATGGTGTCGCTGCTCGACAAGGCAGGCGCCGCCTATGACATCGGCGCCTATCGCGATGCTCCGCCGGGCCTGCGCATCTGGTGCGGCGCGACGGTCGACACGAGCGATGTCGAGACGCTGACGCACTGGCTCGAATGGGCCCATGCCGAAGTAACGCGCTAACCTCTTCTCCCCCTCCCTGACAGGGAGGGGGTCGGGGGGAGGGTTAGAGCCGCGGGCTCTGCCTCCCCCGC
>JANOCM010000089.1:0-2778 GCA_031412175.1 Alphaproteobacteria bacterium | reverse complement strand
GACGGCGATCTTCGACATCGCAATCGCACCGCGATGATGCTCGATCATCTGGCGGATCCAGGTTTCCGACGCGTCGGCGCCGACGACCATCATCTTGTGGTGCATCGCCATGCCGACCTCGGCGTAGGGGTTGGCGGGCGTGTTCTTCATCATCTCGCCCATTCCACCCATCTTGGAATGGTCCATGCCTTCCATCTTGCCATGGTCCATCATCTGCATCTTGCTGCGGTCCATGGCGGGGGTCGATGCGCCCGGTTTGGCCATCGCATCATGGTTCATGCCCTGCATCTTGCTGTGATCAACAGGCGGCGGCGTTTGAGCGGCGATTGGGGCTGCGACAAGCAAAGCTGCGAGCGTCATGAATTTGTGCATTGGATCACCTTTCCGTGTGTCTGCTAGTGAGCGATACGCAAAGCGCGCTATCAGCCCTCAGACCGCAGGGAGCTGTCAGCCTCAGCTGATGCCGCCGTCATCCGGGAACGCTTGTCGGTACTAGCGCCTGATAACGTCTGCCTCGCCGTGGCGTATCGAGACTTCTTCGGCGGCATCGGGCATGTCATCCCTGCGCTCCCGGACAATGGCTATCCGGTCATCGAGGGCCGTCACAAAGTACGTCTCTGGAGCCGAAACCGGTGGCGAGAGAAGGACGTCGTCGGTCACCCGGCTTTGCCGAGCGGACGATTTGTGGCCGGCGTTGTGGGGACCCCGCTGGGGGATATGCGTGTCGTCGGCGTTTGCATCCTTTGGGCAAAGGCACATGTTGGCAGCGGCGGTCGCGAGAGGACCATGTGGGAGGACCACATCGCCTACCTCGCCGGGCTGGCGGCCTATCTGCCGCTGGACCCTGAACATCTTGTGGTCCTTGGCGACTTTAACCAAAGGTTTCCCAAGCGGTATCAGCCGCAACACGTAGCCGACGCACTCAGGCGGACCGTTCTTGACCGGCTCGAGCTCGCGACCGCCGGACAAATCGCTGGCATCGGGAAGCAGTCGATCGACCATATCTGCCACAGCCGCGATCTGTGGGCGGACACTGCGGCCGGCATTTCGAACATCGGGCCCGATGGCCGACTGCTCAGCGATCACTTTGGCATAAGCCTTCGATTCGGAAGTAGCTGAGAAATCGCAGAATAAATACGACATCTTGACATGTCGCTATAAACTCGCCATATCTCTGCCATGGATAAGCAGGAACTCACACTCGAGGAACTGAGCGAGCGCTCGGGCGTCGAACAGCGGACACTTCGGTCGTGGGTGAGCGAGGGGCTCTTGTCGCCACCGTTCAAATCTGGTCGCGGCGCGAGCTACCCGGCGTTGAATGCCGATCGCGCCTTGGCGGTCCGGGCGTTGAAGGACATCTATGGTTTGTCACTGGCCGAAATCGGGCGGCGGTTCCTGTTGGCAAGTGATGAACAGATCCAGGGCTGGGCGATGGACGCAGGGCAGGCGCCTGCACCGTCAACTTCGGCTCGCGATTATCTCAAGATGATCCGCAGCCGTGCACAGGACCGAAGCACCGACCCTGACGTTGACCGGCAAAGCCGACCACTGGCGCCGGTCCTTCGCGCCCGCCCGCTTTTGCCGCGTGCAGCGCCGCCGGTGGCCGGCGCGACTTCCGATCCGGGCCGTAGCGATTCCAATGCGGAGCAAAGCCGAGTTGAAGCGTTGATCCAGACGCTCGAGGGACTGCTGTCGGCACCCGCCGCTCGCCGATCGCAAAGTGTGATCTGGACCCGGATCACCATCACCCCGGACCTCGAACTGTCGGTCCGCGGCGAACTGACACCGAGCGAGCGACACCTTTTCGAGCGGTTGGCCGACCAACTGCGCGCCATTTTGACTGGAAGGACCAGACATGACTGACACGGCGTTTTCCATCTCTGCCGCCTTTGACCGCACGCTGTTCTGGCAGCACGGCCATTCGGTCCGATTTCTGGTCGTACGCCTCAATGCGAAGCGGGCAGCGGCAAAGGCGACTTCCGAACGGGCGCATCTGAACATCGCGCTGGCCATCGATGCCAGCGGATCGATGGGGGACGGAAAACTCGAGGCCGCCAAGCAGGCTGCCCTTGGATTGGTCGAGCGAATGACGCCGGGCGACCGCCTCAGTCTCGTGTCATTCGCCTCCGATGTGCAGGTCCACGTCGATGCCGTTCCAGTCGATGCCAGGAACCGTGCAACGATCGCCCGGCAAATCGATCGGCTGACGACCCGCGGCATGACGTGCCTTTCAGGGGGCTGGTTTGCGGCTGTGGAGTGTGCAGCCGCCGTTGCAGAAGCCGACCCGAGACTTGCCGCGCGCATTATCATCCTCAGCGATGGTCATGCCAATGAGGGCATCACCGATCGCAACGAGCTTGCCGAGCACGCCGGCGAATTGCGCCAGCGCGGTGTTTTCACTTCGGCGCTCGGCATTGGCGATGGTTATGACGAACACCTGCTCCGTGCCATTGCCGAAAGCGGCGGCGGACGGCTTCACGATGCCGAACTGGCGAGTGAGATCTCGTCGGTGCTTCTCGGCGAAGTCGACGACATTCATGACACGGTGCTCGACGGCGTCGAACTCCATCTCTCGGTGCCGCCGGGTGTGCGCGTTACCATGCTCGGCAAGGACGACGGGACAGCGCGCGAGGACGGCGTCTATTTCCAGCTCGGCGCTCTCCAGGATCAGATCGAACGGACGGCTGTGTTTCGGGTGATCTGCCCGAAGGGCGTCCCCGGCGACGAACTGTTGTTCAACGTCGGCGCCAGTGGAAAACCGTTGCAAGGTGGTGCCCG